>JAGACY010000105.1 GCA_017613855.1 Pseudomonadota bacterium | reverse complement strand
TACACTGCCTACGCCATCCAACACCTAAAATGCTTTAGACATGGCATTGAGCATGTTACTACAACTGCTCACTGCTAACTGCTCACTGTGTAGTGAATACGTAATAGTGAATAGTGAATAACGAGCCTTCCTATTTCAGCATATACGATTCGAGCCCCAAAATCTGATCCGTCGTGCGCAGGAAATCATCCGTCAGATTGACATGATAAGGCAGGCGCATCTGCGCATCGACATTGCCGCTCTCGAATTTCAAATAGGTGTAAGTCAGCCCTTCGTTGCCGGGCAAAGCCAGGAATTCCGATAGTTTTTGAATATCTTCGCGGGTGTGTTCTTCTCGAATCGTAAATTGTATATGTGTGACGCGTTTCGAACGAACATCCGATAAGAATTCTACATTATCGACCATGATTTCTATTTTTCGCGTATCTTCCTCGCCATCGTTCTCCCCCTCGAATTTAACCGATCCCGACAAAACGACAGGCGATTCATTCTGAAATTTATCTTCCACAATGCGTTCGAGCGTCTTCTGGAAGCAAATAAAATCGACCTGCCCATTGAGATCCTCGATCACACCGCTGGCCAGTTTAAATCCCGATTTGGTCGTACGCACCGATGCACCTTTCATGAGGCCGCAAATCGTGACTTTGTCGCGCTCTTTGCGATTGGATAAATCCGATGTATGAATCGATGAGAATAAATCGACTTCCTGGCGATAGTGATCGAGCGGGTGCCCCGAAACGAAATAGCCAATGAGATTAAACTCATTCTCGAGGACGGTTTCTTCCGACCACGGTGGTGCCTGCATATATTTTTCTTCGATAGCCGACGATTGCGCAGGTGCTTTGGCTGCGAACAAAGAGAACAGCGAAGTCTGTCCGGCACTGCGATCTTCGCGGGATTGCTTGCTCCGATCGAGTGCATTCTGAACGCTGGCAAACATACAGGCACGCGCGGCACCGATATCGCCGATATGCCGGAGTTTCTTGGGCCAAATCGAGTCGAAAGCCCCGCACATGATCAATCCCTCGATGACACGCCGGTTCACGCGGGCATCGACGCGCTCGCAAAAATCGAACAGACTCTTAAAAGGCCCATCCTTTTCGCGGGTTTTAAAGACCGACTCGAGTGCGGCCTCGCCAATCCCCTTAATGCCGGCAAGTCCAAAGCGAATATGCCCGCCCGAAACGCTGAAGCTCATCTCGGATTCGTTGATATCCGGCGGCAAAATCTTAATCCCGCGCTTACGCGCATCGTTAATCGTTCGAATGACTTTGGCCGGATTATCCTGGTCACACGTCAGGTGGGCAGCGCAATGCTCTACCGGATAATAACATTTAATATAGGCTTCCTGATAGGTCACGAGCGCATAAGCGGCCGAGTGGCTCTTATTAAAGCCGTATTCGGCAAACCCGCGGATGAGTTCAAAAATGTCGCTGGCTTGTTCTGCGGGTATCCCATTCTGTACGGCACCTTCGACAAATTTGTCCTTTTGTTTGGCCATTTCTTCGGGCTTTTTCTTACCCATGGCGCGTCTCATGATGTCTGCGCCGCCCAGGGTAAAGTTTGCAAGCACCTGTGCGGCCTGCATGACCTGTTCCTGGTACACAAAGACGCCATAAGTCTCTTTAAGGATATTTTCGAGCAATGGGTGCGGATACTCGATTTCCTGCAGACCATGCTTGCATTTGACAAAGGTATCGACCATACCCGTGCCCAGCGGGCCCGGACGGAACAAAGCGACCGCAGCGATGACATCCTCAAAACAGTCGGGTTTAAGCTTGACCAGCAGCTTGGTAAATGCCTCCGATTCGAGCTGGAAAACATTGAGCGTATTGCCCGATGATATCATCTTATAGACGTTGGCATCGTTGAGCGGTACCTGCCCCAAATCGAGCGGTTCCTCACCTTTGGCTGCTCGCGTGCGATTGACATGGCCGAGTGCCGTCTGCAAAACCGTGAGTGTTTTCAAGCCTAAAAAGTCGAATTTAACAAGACCCGCCTGTTCGACTTCGCATTTGGCATACTGCGAGACAAATTCCCCTTCTTTGCCGCGGCATACGGGCACATAATCCCACAGTGGTTCCTCGCTAATCACCAGGCCACAGGCGTGCATACCCGTCTGGCTGAACAAATTCTCGACCTGCAGGGCGAGGTGGTACAATTGCTCCACGCGGGGATCCGTCTCGACGAGTTTTTTAAAGTCGGGATTGCCCGGAAAACCCTCTTTTTCATTGCCGATGATGTTCTGCTCAAGTGTAATCTTGGGATTATCAGAAATCAGCTTGGTAATGCTGCGGAGTTCGGACGGCAAAAAATTCAGCACGCGCCCGACGGCATTGATTGCGGCTTTGGGCTTAAGCTCGCCAAAGGTCGAAATGCGGGCGACATTATTAATCCCGTAGTTTTCGGTCACATATTTAATGACTTCACCGCGCTTGTCTTCGGCAAAGTCGACGTCGAAGTCGGGCATGCTGACGCGCTCGGGATTGAGGAATCGCTCGAACAGCAAAGCATAGGGCATTGGGTCAAAATCGGTAATAGTCATCGAATAGGCGACGAGCGATCCTGCGCCCGAACCACGACCGGGCCCGACGGGCACGCCATGGCTCTTGGCCCAGTGAATGAAGTCCCACACGATGAGGAAATAGCCCGGGAAATCCATCTGTGTAATGACGCCGATTTCGCGTTCGAGGCGCTCCCAGTACACCTTTTCATTGACAATTTTCCCGCTTTTCTTAAAGCTTTCGAGTCGAGCGACGAGCCCGTTGCGCGCAACATCCTTAAAATACTCGTGAATTCCCTGCTTTCGGTCGGTAATCTGATGCGATTCCAAAAAATCGTGGGGCACTTTGTACTGCGGCAAAAAAACGGGCCCAAGGCGCACCGGACAATCGACTTCTTCGGCAATTTTGACGGTATTTTCGCATGCCTCGGGACAATCCGCAAACGCCGCATACATCTCTTCGTCGCTCTTCAAATAGAAATCGTCGACGACATATTGCTTGAGTTCTTCAATATCGACGCGTTTTTCGAGTGCCATGCACACCAAAACAGCATGCGCCAGCGCCTCTTCTTTCTTGAGATAATGACAGTCATTCGTTGCAATGAGCGGCAAATCGAGCTTTTTAGCGAGTTCTTTGTAACGCGCATTGACGAGCTTTTGGGGCTCGAAAGAATTGTCCATCATTTCGAGATAAAACTGCCCCGGCTCGAACGTATCGCGCATGCGGTGAATGACGCCTTCGACATCGCCGTTTCGCATGATGGTTTGAGCGAGTTCGCTTCCGAGGTCACCGCTTAGAATCGTGAGCCCTTGCGCGCGAGTTTTGAGCCATTCGAACTGAATCGTTCCAATCCCGGTCAGCTCATCGTATTGCTCGATATTGGCTTTCGACAGCAGTTCAAGCGCATTCTTGTACCCGTCGATGGTACGGCAAATCGCCGTCAGGTGGTACATTTTATCGGGGCTGTCGGGATGCACGCCGGTAATATTGAACTCGCATCCCAAAATCGGCTTGATGCCGGGAAATCCCTTCTTCAAATCGGGCTTGCATTTATTGATAAAATCGACAGCCCCATGCATGTTGCCATGATCCGTCATTGCGACGGCTTTGACCTCGCGCTTGGCGATTTCACTGCACAGTTGCTTGACACGAATAGCACCATCGAGAATGCTGTATTGCGTATGAACATGAAGATGGACAAATCCCGGCATATGCTCTCCCCTCAAAGACAAACCACATCCTTATAAAGGTAACTATTCAGCCGGGGCTCTGCCCCGGACCCCGTCAAGGGTCTGACCTATGCTGTTAAACCCGCTACACTTTCCCTTAACTCCACAGGCGACAATGTAAAGTCCCTGCAGAAATCCCTGATCTCCCT
>JAGACY010000104.1 GCA_017613855.1 Pseudomonadota bacterium | reverse complement strand
GGTGTGTTTATGCCGTACTTGTGCTCATATATAGTGTTCTCTGGCTGCATGGAAACAATCATTTGGAATTGACATTCGGTTCCAGAATGCTGCTTGGATGCATTATAGAAATTTTTGTGTTTACGAGTATCTGCTGTGTTGCTCTGTTGCGCAATGTATGGATTAAGCCTGTTACTTATATCGGGATGGTGCATGACTCGCTATTGGCAGCTGTTTTCGTCTGTCTGACCGGGTTTTATTCGAGTCCATTTTTATATCTTTTTTTGATTATTCCACTTTATGGCGGCATTACTTTAAAAAGATTCGGCGGTACTGTAGGGGCATTGAGTGTTTCAGTCGTACTGACCATACTCTATTTTTTGCCTGCAATGCTGTATTCAAGGGCTAGCGAGCCTTTGATGGAACTCTTTGGGCCCTTGATTTATCCAAAGCATGAGATTTTAAGCCGCTTTGTTTCACTGGGGCTGGCAGCTCTCGGTGTCGGTTTTTTGATGGGCCAGCTTGCACATCAATATGATCGTGTACAGAAGAACCTCATAGAAACAGACCGGCAGTTTGTGCATTTGCGCGGTATTTATCAGCACATGCTCAATGCATTGCCCATCGGAATTGTCATTACCAATCCCCACAACAAGCGTATTCTTTATTCCAATCCGAGTGCCAAGAATATGCTTGGAGAGACATTGAATACCGAGCATTCCCTCGCCGATACAGCGCCCAATCCGGAGATGACGGAATGGGATTTAAAATACAATGACCGGTATTATCAGATTGCCTCATTTAATTTTCCCTTTGGCAATGAGAATGTGTTTTCAGGCTACCATATTCTGGATGTGACAGAGGAACGCCTGGCACAAATGGAACGCGCCAAGCAGCAGCGCCTGACAGTTTTAGGTGAGTTTTCAGCCAAAGTTGCCCATGAAATCCGCAATCCGCTTGCATGTATCAGTGGATGCAATGAAATGCTTCAGGCGGACTCTCATAATGAGGAACAGCGAGAGATCTGCCAGATGATGGGAAGTGAAATTGACAGGCTCAATGCTTTGCTCAGTGATATTTTGGTCTTTTCGAGGCAGCCCAAGCTAGTGCCTGTAGAGTTGTTTTTGCGCCAGGTCATCGAAAAACAAAAGAGTGTCTTTTTGCGGGATCCTGCAAATCGCGAGATAGTGATTGATATTGATATTCCCGAAGATTTGCAGCTTCATGCGGATGAAACATCATTTTGCCAGATTGTCATGACTTTGTGGCGCAATTCCTGTGAGGCGACCGATGGGAAAGGTCATTTGAGCGTCATTGCATCGCCCTCACCCTTTAGGATTTTGTTTAAAGATGATGGTCCCGGCATTTCGGAATCTGATGTTGCCCGCATTTTTGAACCATTTTATACGACCAAGGACTCGGGGACCGGGCTTGGGCTGGCTATAGGCAGGCAACTGGCTCACGATAATGGATTGGAATTATCGTGGGATAGTGCAGAGAAGGGGTTTGTGATTCATTTCTGATTTGCGATGTGCGATGCGCAATTTAAACAGAAAATCAGAAAAATCATGCATCGTGAAAAAAAATGAATAATTGAGGAAACAGTCCGTTATTGGGGCGGTTTTGGGGCCGTGTGCCCTCTTGTCTGTATTTGCCATTCGAAATGGAGTTCGAGAATGATATATTCATTTAAACGTGCCATGACAGTTTTGTCGGCACTTTCGCTTGCAACATGCGTTTTTGCTGCATGTGATGAAGACAACGATAATGATAACAAGAAACCCGTAAACGATCCCGCTTCTGTTGTTCGTCCGGACAATTCCAATCAACAACCGGGAGATCTTGGCTACGCGGCTAGCTGTGTTCCTGTGAGTGACAAAGATATGCCCGACTGGCATGTCACTGGGAAAACAAATATTGTCGATTATCTGGTTAGCATCTGCAAATTGAGTGAGTTTTTCAAGAAAGATGAATTCCTGAACAAACCAGCCGATCAGCAGTTGATTGGTGATCCTTGTTTCTGCTTTGGTCCGGCATGCAGCTATGCTGGTTATGAGCGTCCCGAACTGCAGGAAACGAAGAGTACCATTAAAGGGTACGAAGATGTTTCGGATGGCACTATCTACGGGTGCGATGGCGTTCCGAAGAATTTTCACGGCGCTACGCGTGCCTGCCTTCGCAGCACGAGTCTTGAAGACATTAAACCTGCCATTTATTTCCCCAATGGTATGTGCATACTCGCTATGAGCAATTGCATTCCGAGCGAAGAATGTCATAAAGATGATTTTCAGTGTGAGGGCCCGGAAGATGCCAAGAAAAAGAACCATGACACGATATGCGTTTTTGCTAAATTCGGAGAGTACAAGATCGATGAGTTTACGGAATGCCCGAATGGCGAGGTCCTGATGGATTTCCGCATGAGCATTAACATTGATTTGCTTAAACGTTCGGCAAAACTCGATGTTCGCGGTTGTTTCCCGGGCTGCAATGTGGATTCCGACTGCCAGCTTCTCATCGGCTCTTT
>JAGACY010000103.1 GCA_017613855.1 Pseudomonadota bacterium | reverse complement strand
TTCACCCTCGCCTTCGCCTTCACCTTCGCCGGACTGCTCGGGATCGCCGTTTCCACCATAACCACCATTGACCACCAATGAGCTGCTGTCACCACATCCGGCAAAAATCAGCCCTCCGGTAAGTATCCCCACTAAAAGCAACAAGCGTGTTCTAGGATGTGCTGCCATATACTATCTCCTGTTCAGGTAGGAATAGTTCAGAAATGATTATATAAAAATCAAGACTCTGTACTGCAAAAGTGTTGTTCCAAGCTTTGAGTTTTGAAGCATGCGAACACTTTCTCCAAGCTCCAAGCTAATGTCGACACTCTGGCAGGACAGAACCAATATGAAAGGATATATACAAATGCATCATGCGCCCAATGTCAAAACAACTTCCCTCAAAGTGCATGATGCATGCAGAATAGTTAATTAATCTCCTCGCCTTCCTCAAGCACGGGCGGAACGAGGAAGTAGGCAATGCCGGAGTTCAAAACAGAACCATCGCCCATAACTTTGATACGGGCTTTAAAGACTTGAGGTTCGCTGGTTGCAGGGAAAATATCCTGAGAATCAACAGGAATGACATCATAACAAACGCTTGTACCAGGGGCGAGTTTGGCGATTTCTTCATAAGGAGCACCGGAAACACCCGAAACCTTGGTACATTCACGGCCTTGTACTTTGCTATCTTCAGTATTAACCTTGAGTTCCTTTACCAGTTTCTTTACATTCGGTACATCGATATCATCCACGCCGGAGGTAATGTGAAGATCCATGCCCTTTGCTAATTTTCTTACGATTTCAATGGTCTGTGTTTCGATAGAAGAATCATCAATCTTTGCAAGATACAATCCTGCTAACTCAGCATCAGTGATTTTCTGGCAATCTTTGGCGCATTTGGTTCCTGCAGCACACGAACCTGCCTCGCATGCAACCTGCTTAATACCACCATCGCGAGCGGCATATTTATCCGATGAATATTCACCCCACAAACCGACATATCGTATCTTTTTATCCCTAAGAGCTTTGCCGGTTATTGCCGCATTAGCAACGGTATAAGTAGTTTCATTACTCTCATAATTCTTCTCATCGCCGGCCTGAATATATATTTTAATAGCATCTTTTCGATATCCTACACATCCGACGCGATCATTTCCAGAATAACACTTAATTTCATCCGTATTGGTACAATGTTTTGTACCCTCTGCGACACATGCACCGGGTTGTATATTATTTTCCTTTCCGCCATGGCTGCCGGGGTTTTTAGCCGCATCTACTGTCTTTTGAGGATCCGGCTGTAAGGAAACTGCATTCTCAAACCGATTAATATTCCCCCACCATCCGATACCAGTCCACATATCGGCAAAACAGCCTTTGCCATCCGTACCTTTGTTGGGGTTGACAATACATCTTTTGGCTTCACTGCAAATTGCATTACCGCCATCCAAACCTGCGCAATCTTTATTTTCCTGACAGTCTTTGCCTAAATCCTTGCAGCGCATCTTCTCCAGCATGGAGGGCAGTTTGTCGCGGATTGTATTAATTTCACCGCTCATCGAACCGCTTGTATCAATCGAGAAATAGATATCCACCGTCTGCACAGCCGTTTCAAAACTCAGTGACTGTTTTTTAGGACTGGATTCTTTCTTATAGGGAACGACAAAAACGAAATTGCCTTTACTCTGTGGATTGTCATTGGCATCTGTCGGGTTCGATCCGGCACCGTACTCGACGAGATCGGACGCACCATCGCCATCGCTGTCTTCCTTGGTTGGGTCTGAACCGATTTTATGTTCAAACTCATCAGAGAGGCCATCGCTGTCGCTGTCGATATCCAAATAATCGGGAATCTTATCATTATCGGTATCGACACAATCAGTAAAGTACGCGACCCCATTGATCTCTGTCTTATTTCCCCGGCATTCTTCATTGTCCGGAATGCCGTCACCATCGCTGTCTTTTGAGTAACGGGCAAAGTAATCACCGCGAATGGCATCGCCTTCCACGACATCGAGGATGGTGTCGCCATCGCTGTCAACGTCCATATAATCGAAAATGCCATCCTTATCACAGTCTATGGGATTCTCGGCACTTCCCTTTTCATCGGGGGCTTTATTGCCATCGCAGTCACCCGAGAACTGAGTCGCTCCAACTTTATCGGAGTCAGCGACCATACCTTCGATCTCGAGCAGATCGGTTGTACCGTCGCCATCATTATCATCCGAAATATAATCGGGCGTGCCATCTCCATTGGTATCGACACACAAAATAAAGAAACCATTTTCGTCTCTTTGTGCTTCCTCTGCGCAAGTGCCGCCCTGGCTTTCGTCGGCACCACAGCACTCGATGGTATCGGAGATACGATTATCATCCACGTCCGCATTGATATAATCGGCATTACCATAACCTCTGTTCACAGGTTCTTCACCGGAGCAAATGACTCCGCCCTCAACGCTGTCGGGAATGTAATCGCCATCACTGTCCGGATCTTTATAATCGGGAATCGTATCGTTGTCTGTATCGCGGCTGAGCGAATCATCTTCGAGATTTCTGCCCTCGATTTCATCCGAAAGATAATCACCATCTTCATCGGGAGCAGCACACGTCTCGGGGTCTACAGGATCGGGTTGATCTGCGGGCTTGCAATTTTCGTCGCCTTCCTCGCAAGTCACGTCGGCGGGCTTGCAATTTTCGTCGCCATCCTCGCAAGTCTCGTCGGCGGGTTTGCAATTCTCATCGCCTTCCTTGCAAGTTTCGTCGGCGGGCTTGCAATTCTCATCGCCATCCTTGCAAGTCCCGTCATCGGGTTTCGTAACCTCGTCAGGATTCCCCCCATTCACCGGGATGGTCGAGGAATCACTGCAGCCGTAAAGGCTCATGCAGCCTGCGAATGCACAGATAATAGCCAACAATCGCGATTTTTTACTCATTAGAATTCTCCTTACTCAGTTTCAAAAGGCAACAAAATACTATGCCAATTTCTGGTATTAAGGAAAAAAACTCTCAAGTCAAGGGAAAGAAAAAAAATCATGCGCGGCGTATGGCACAAGCCATAGACGCGTACCTGGCGTGCGTATTGCCGAAGGCAATAGCCGCCAAAAACAAAAAAAATCTGCTCCAAATATGGAACAGATTTCACAGACAAGGGGGAATGCCCCCTTGTCACATGCTTTTCTCAAAGCGCTAAGCTCATTTCTATTGTTTTTCGAACTCGGGCGGCACCAGGAAGTAAGCCACACCGGAGTTCAGAACGGAATCGTCACCTGTGATCTTGACACGAGCTTTGTAAATCTTAGGCACTTTGTCATCAGGCTTGAAAATAGACTGGTTATCGACAGGAATGACATCGTAGCAAAGAACTACTTTTTTATTATCCACCTTAGGAATGAGTTCTTTAACACCTTCAAACTGAGGATTGGTCTTATCCACTTTCGATGCATCAATCGTAGAGCATTTGCGTCCTTGTGCTTCAACAATTCCGGAAGTATTAATGTTTACTTCCAGTTTGGCAACGAGCTGCGAGGCATTGGCATCGATATCTTCGACACTCGAAGTAATATCCATCGGCATCAGGCTTGCAATTTTGCGAATACCCGCCTTTGCGTTATCAGCCAGAGCACTATCAACTGCGTTGTAGACAAAGGGCTGATTAGAGGCATCCACAGACCCCGAAGTCGTACCGATGTAGCTGGCGACCTGGTCATTATACCAGCCATCATCAAAGTGTGCCGTATTGCTTTCCCAGGATTGATTCCACAGGCCAACATAACGGATTTTTTTACCTTTTAATACAGACCCGACATTATTTTTGACGGTCTCACATTTTGGCTTGTTAGCAATATAATAACTGCTGGTTGGCCCCTGCCTTGCGTAACACTGATTCTCATCAAAAGCTTCAAGAATCACGCGGACGGCATTCTTCCTAAATCCGGCGCAGCCGATCTTAGTACTATCTGCGCTGCATGTGTCCTTTTTATGAGCACAATAATCATTATTTTCGCCTTTCTTCAAAGCCGCGCACATAACAGCAGAATAAGGCGCTTCATCATCATCATCAGGCCAGGTATAGTTTTTTAATGTATTAATTGTAGAATCAGTATTATCCGTAAGATGCTGGGCAACGACGAATGTATCGATCTTGTTATAAGCACCAACACCGGTCCACATATTGTCAAAACATCCCTCGCCATAGCTTGGGCTTGTAATACATTTACCTTTTTCAGAACAAATCGAATCGGTAAAGCCGGCATCCGTACAATCTTTATTTTCAGTGCAATCGACCGATTTATTGTCTTTTTTCAATTCCTCACACTGCAAATCCTTCATAACGGTGGGCAAAGAATCTCTCAGCGATTGGCGCTCTCCACTCATCGAACTGGATCCGTCGAAAATGAAGAACATATCAATCGTCTGAATTCCAGTTTCAAGGCTCAGAGTCTGTGGATCTGAGGATTTTTTCAAATAAGGAGTCACAAAGACGAAGTCACCACGCACGACAGGGTCGTCATCTTTATCGAGCATGGCCGGACATTTACATTTTGCCTTACCCGCATCTGAGGCCAAATCATCGCAATTGGTGCCATTTTCAAGGCAAATACCATACTCGATGATATCATCCGTTTTATCGCCATCGGTATCGCCTTTTCTAGGATCTGAGCCAAGAATGTGTTCGACACTATCGGGAATGCCGTCCGAATCGCCATCGAGTTCGAGGTAATCGGGAATACCGTTGCCGTTCGAATCGAGGCAATTGACATAGAAGCCGCCCGAAAGAGTGCCGCCGCATTCTGTGCCATCGGGAATGCCGTCGCCATCGGAATCGGTCATGTAGTGCGAATAGTATTTGCCGCCATTGACGAGTCCCTGACCTTCATCGGCATCGGTAATCTGATCGCCATCGCTGTCGACATCCATATAGTCGGGAATGCCATCTTTGTCGCAGTCAATCGGGGCGGCTACGCTCCCCTTCTTATCCGGATGGCTGTCTTTGTCGCAGTCGCCCGAAAACTCATCGGATGCGAGCGATGTATCTTTGGGATTGACCATACCTTCGATTTCGACTTTATCAGAAATATAGTCGCCATCGTTGTCCGAATCGGCATAATCGGCATAGGAATCCTTATCGGTATCG
>JAGACY010000102.1 GCA_017613855.1 Pseudomonadota bacterium | reverse complement strand
GTGATGGCATGGAATGCGGTGATGATGGCTGCGGTGGTGCATGTGGTACCTGTGATGCAGGGTTTGCCTGCAAAAAAGGATTATGCGTCGAAGCAGAGTGTGTCCCCAACTGCAATGGCAAACAATGCGGCGGCGATGGCTGCGGCGGTAACTGCGGAACCTGCGGCAATGATAAGACATGCGACCATGGCCGGTGTCGTTCGAAGGATGGCAGTATGGATGCCATGATTACGATCGAGGCAAACGCTTGCAGCAGTACCCCAAACAGAACGCAGAACTTTAATTTCATGATTTGGCTGATGGCCGCTTTGGGTGCGCTTGCATTGCGCAGGAGCCGACGTCAGAATCATTGATGTGGTGCCGGCTATGCCCTTGTATCTGTGCCGCAGGCCCATATACAAGGGCATACGCCTGGCAATTCGGCCTATTGCCTGCAGCAATACGGCCGAATTCTATACCATGGCGAGCATTTCGAGGACTTCGCGGCGCTCGGTTTGTGAATTGCCATAGGGAACATGCTGGTTTCCGACGACAATTTCACCTTTTAAATTGTTTTGCATCTGATTCAGAACGTAAAAAGTGATTTGTGAAATCTGGGTTTCATAGCGTTGTGCCCCCAGGTTTTGTCTGGATTGGATTTGAATTACCGAGCGTTTTGAGCGCGAACGGGAAGCCGTTGGCACCGATTCGAGCCATATTTGTCGTTTGGCTGAAATTTTCCAAAGAATACGACCGGCACGTCTGCCATGGACCAGTTCCCGAATGGTTGTATCGTCTTTTTTGGCATGCCGGGCTGGTGTGTCACTCTGGGTGTTGGTCATGACGATTTGATCGCTGCCTGATATGGGTTCCGGATAGACAAAAGCCGAAAGATCACTGTCGATGGTTTGCCGCCATTCGAAAAAAGGAAGCGGAAAACGGGATCGTACTTCCATCCCGCAAAAATGTGCATTTCCGCGGGATGGAAACTGGCACAGATAGCGTGCAGTTGCCGTTTCGCCGGGAACGAGTTTGCGTATGAACATCGGGCCGATGGTGCGATCACCTTCAAACCGCTCATAAACATGAATGCCATAAACCGGAGAATTCCCATAATTCGTCACGAGAATATCGATTTTGGTATCGCGGTTGGCAAAAATGTCTTCGACAAATCTTCGTTCAATGACGAGCTTTTGCATGCAATTCATGCGTGCAGCAGCAGTCAGAATGACAACTCCGGCAAACAGGCAGCAAAAGAGGATCATCAGGCCGCTTTTGCCCGAATAGATAGATGCGCCTCCGAGTGCAGTCAGAAAGAAGATAAACAAAGCACCTTCGCGGTTGACGGCAAACCGGGGACGATTGGCTTTTGGGGGAGAAATCTTTGACATGGATCAAGGCAAAAAAAAAGACCCAATCGGGTCTTTTTAAAGGCGAGTAACGGATTCGAACCGCTGTAGAAGGATTTGCAGTCCTCTGCCTAGCCTCTCGGCCAACTCGCCAGGGTCGGAAGGCGAGTAACGGATTCGAACCGCTGTAGAAGGATTTGCAGTCCTCTGCCTAGCCTCTCGGCCAACTCGCCATTCACAGGGGGCGTATATACAGAGCAACTGTCCGGATGTCAAGAGGGGCATGAGAATTTTTTGGTACTCAGGTCACTGCTCAGCAGGGGGGCATAAGGTACGTTATTCGTTATTCACTATTACGTATTCACTGAAAAAATGCGCAATGCGCAATGCGCAATTATTAGGGGGTTCTCATGGTTATTGCTAAAGATTCGTGGTTCTTGATCTGAATTGCAAAAACAACCACTCTCGTACAACAACGCCACTGGAATTAATGCTTGATTTATTCTGAAAATAAGGGCAAAGTGAAGTGCGTCCGGAATATTATTTTTAATGACGCAATGTGTTAAAACGAATATTTTGTATTTTGTAAAACCGATGAAATTTAATTACAAAAAGCGTCAAAAAAAACGACTTTCATGTGCTCTGTTGACAGCTGTATGCCTTTCAGCAGGTCTGGTGAGTCAGGGATGTCTCGATGACATTACGCCTGAACGTGAAGTTCGGAATTACGGCACATTTGGCACAGAACTATACAATATTGTTTATGATAATTCTGTGCATTCAAAAGAGCATAGCAGTGATGTTTTCTTGTCAACATTCCGATCACATCGGGACAATTTTATTGATGCCGTTGATACATCGATTGTTGCTGAAGAATACGATACGCTGAACCAGGTTTTCATCAATATTGTGCCGCTTTACGAGAATCTGCTTTATCCGGGCACGCTGCGGAAAGTTGCAGTCGTGCTGGATGAACTGCGTCAGAATGCGGATGCCGTCAATGCCATAACGTGGCTGAGTGAGTCCCCGACACTTCTGGCAAAACCAGGAAAGGCCAATCCCCTTGGGCATCTCTTTGGCTATGACGAAGTTAAGCTTGCAACCGTCACGGATGAATTGCTGAGTCTTCTTTTGAGCAATGCCAGTGGGGAGCGCAACGCGACCAATCAGTTTTTAAAAGAGATTTCGATTGCAGCTGCTGACCTCGAATATGATGCGGATGAGAACCGATTTGTGCGTCGTGCTGTAGAGATGCTTTTAAAGCCGAACAAACTGTATGCACCGGCGATTTCTTACGAGCCGCAGTGGGCAGCAGCTCTGGACGGTTATGGGCATCCCAAAGTATTGCCGGAAATGGCGTCTGTCGCGGGGACGATGGACGACATGGGATTTTACATGACGCCATCGGGCGCACTCATTGCGCCTTTTGAGATGACCGGTTCTGCACCGGGATTTGCGCTTACCGATGCCGGTATACAATATGAAGGCAAACCAGTCTTTGAATTGATCGACCTTCAGCAGACGATGCTTGGGTATTTTATGCGCGAGGGGGATGCCATCCTGTTGGATGACACGCTCGATGAGGCATTGCGGGCTCTTAAACCCATGCTCGGTGAACCCCAGACCTATACCGATGAAAGCGGCACCTATACGGGATTTGCCCGGGATTCGATTCCGGCTCAGTTTTTGGCTGCCGTTTTTACTACGATTGATGATGATTCGGTTGGCCCGAATCTCGAAGCCATCGTACAGGTATTGGAAAAACATCGCGATGTGGTCGCTCGTTTGTTTTACGATCTCGATATCATTATCGATGTCGTCAAGGATACGCCATCCAATTTTTCGCCCGACAACAATCTGATCGATCGTCTGATTCCGGATCTTCGCATGATTGTGGATGAACCCGGGCTGCTGAACGATCTGCTGATGGCGATTGATGATCCGCTTGCTGCTCACATTGCCCCCATCCTGGCAGAACTCGCGACTCAGCGAAAATCCTTTATCAAATACGAAAAGAACAGCAAATACGAGGTTTGTTTTCAGAAGTGTGATGAAAAATATAAAGTCGGTACGCTGGACCGCATGCAATGCATCCGCAAGTGCCCTAAAGATGTGCTTATCGGCAATAAAAAGGCCGACCACAATGCGCCCGAAACACTCGAGAACCGCTCACTGTTTCAGCGCATTACGAACCTCATGTGGGAAACATCGGCGACCCCCTACGATGTTCATGCCACCTATTTTGCTGTGCAGGATGTCGATCTGAGTTCGGCGGCATCCGCGCTCGGAACGTTGATTTCGTTTGATAATCTTGCAGAATCCTACCTGCTGACCTACACAGAAGACCTCAAGCTCGTCGACCATTTGAGCGAGACTTTTATAAAACTGGCAGCATTAATCGGGGATGATGGTACGACGGTTGTCAAACTGCTGACTCAGATTGTCGATAATTTCTTTGATCTTAAACTCTCGGTCAATCCGACCACAGCCGAAGTGACGCGCATGTTCAATATGCCGACACTATCGTCCAAGACAGAGAATTATCAGATCGATTTGAATATCGCCACATGCCGTTCGGGGTTCAGCTGCCTGGAGGCAAATGCCGATGTTCTTTTTGCGATTGAAGCATCTGGTCTTGTCGACGCGCTGTATCCGGTCGTCAAAGTCTTTAATGATCATGGCAAAACAGCCATATTTGCGCGGATTGTAGCCACAATCTTCGAATATTATCCTTCCAAGGGGGATATCTATAAGGATGTCAACGGAAAACCCCTCGATATCTATCCAATGGATTTCAGGAGCATGGAACCCATGCTCGTCAAAGCTTTGGAAAAGACGGATATTGTTGCGGATGTCGGGGCATTTGGAGATGCGCTGCTCGAAGTCACACTGGCCGATGGTTCCAAGCTGACCCATCGATTTGAAGAATTTGTCCAATATCTGTTCCGTCCCAATAAGGAATTAAAGAATATCAAGGGACTGGAATACAGCAAAGACCCGCAGGGCAATATTATTGCTCCACTTTCGCCGGTTTACATGTACATCGATTTGATACGCGATCTCATTGATTTCTTTGATGAACATGAAGATATCGAGGATAAATTCGAATACGCGTTTGATGGGATTTCGAGAATTACCATTCAGACGGTAAAAGCCTCTGATGGCAGCATCGATTTTGAAAAACCAGCCGGTGCTCAGGTCGTGGCGGATATTGTTTCGCTGCTGCATCAGATTTTTGTGGACAAAACCAAAGAGGGCAAGCGTTCGAAATGGATTCGGGAAGACGCGATACCCGGGGTACAGGATTTACTGTCGGGACGCTTGCTCTATGCTTACTATCAGCTTTTTGATGAGCTGGATGCACGCTACCATTTGGACGAAAATGGCTTACCTGAATCGGGGCTGGTGCGGTTCCGCCGTCTCGTTCTTCACCTGATGGAATCGGGAAATGAAGTGCCGACGCATCTGACGGGTGCCGGTTATTTGTTGTCCGACTGGCTTTTGGAGCAAAAATTCCTCAATGCCATGGGGCATGTGATTGCTTCGCCGATTGACCCGGATCGCGTTTGGACTACCGAAGGATTTTCGGAACTTTCGTTCGTCCTGACGCTCTTAACCTGTGTCAATGCTTTCAATACGTGCGATCCTACGCATGCATTTAATCATGTTTTTTACAGGCTTTTCGAGACGGATACACGCGATCGATCCAATTTGTTCAGACTTTTGGATGTCGGCGAGGATTTGTTCAGAGTCACACCGGGATCGCCGGTGCGCCGAAACTCGGCGGATACGAAGGTCTTGCTCGATTTCGCGCATGATCTCTTTGTCGATGATGATCGCGGCGTTGAGCGCATCTATCAGGTTATCGACTTTACCATCTGGGGCAATGACAGACGTCCCGCAGACTGGAAACCTGAAGATGCCCATTGGCTGATTGAGTTCTAAGATATGGCTGTTTCCCGGGGTTGAATGATAATCAATGATGCACGGCGTAATCGGGCCGTTCGAATGAACGGAACGATGAGCCGGGCGCGCAGTGCGTATCGCAGATAGCACGCGCAAATATGATAAAAATATGAAAAAAGCATTTTATACATCGTTGTTGATTGCTCTGATTTCGTTGGGCTACACCGCAGAAGCCGATGCCGGCGGGCTTTTTATTCCGCTGGGAGGCGTGGTCAATACCGGACGTGCAGGCGCTGGCGTCGTTGCAACGCGCGATCCGAATGCCATCCATTACAATCCTGCGTTGATTGCGAATACCGATGGTCATCAGTTACTTGTCGATTTGACATGGGCCATGCTGCAGTTCGAGTATCAGCGCGCACCACAGACCGAGCTCAATGGCGATACGACGACTTATAAAAAAGTGACCAACGAGGCGCCCGGAATTACGATTCCACAAGTGTTGTTTACGACCGATTTTGGTTCCGACCAGTTTGGGCTCGGCGTCGGCCTTTTCCCGCCGGTTTCGGCCCCGCTGCGTCTGCCTGCAAACGGTCCGCAGCGCTATGTCATCGTCGATTTCGCCAATACGATTGCATTTACAACTGAAATTGCCTTTGCATGGCGGCCGCATCCACGCTTCTCGATTGGTGCCGGTATTCAGAATGTGACATTTGTGTTTAAGGGAACCGGGATTTCGAGCACGTATTTCGGCGTGCTGGCTTCTCCCGAAGACCCCGATATGGACAGCGTCATTACGGTGAATGCTGCCGATTATTTCTCGCCGAGTGCCAATTTCGGCGTCTGGGCGGAGCCTGTCGACGGGTTCGAACTCGGTGCTTCTTTTCAGCTGTTTACGGACATCCAATCGAGCAATGGCTCCTTTAAAGGTGCTTTGCCCAATCACTATGTCTATGAGCGTTCAGAACTGAAGGGCTCAAAGATGGATTTGTCGCTGTCTTTGCCCTGGGAACTTCGTTTCGGGCTGCGCTACCGCCATGGGGATGTCTTCGATATCGAGCTCGATGCCTGGTATTCCGCATGGAGCCGTCAAAAATCGATTAACATCTATCCGCACGATGCATGGCTCATTCACAATGCGCTCGTCGATGATGTCCATGTCGGCAATTTTGTCATTCCCAGAAACATGAAAGACACCTTTGGCTTTTCTGTCGGGTCGGACTGGAATGTCCTGCCCGATCAGCTCACTTTGCGTGCCGGCTTGATGTATGAATCCGGGGCGGCCAAGGATGAGTACTTTTCCTCTTTCCTCTATGACAACCATAAAATTGCGCCGACCATCGGCCTTTCCTATACAATTGCATTTGCCCGCATAGACTTTGCGTTTGCGCATGTCCATCAGTTGACGAAGACGGTCACCAATGGTCAGTATGTCCAGTATAATCTGGTCTATCCCGAAAAAGCCGTGGCCACGAATAACGGCAAATACAAGCTATTCTACGATTTCATCGGGCTGGGCGCGAACCTGACGTTCCATTGATGGGATTTTGTTCCCGCGGGTATGGCACGCTCTGGGGCGACCACATTGGGTCGCCCCTACGCTCGCTTGGTTTTGGTTCCCGCGGGTTAAAGATGACCCTTGGTTGCAATGACATCGACGCCGGTGCCTGCAACATTCGGGAGAATGACATCTCCGATTTGAATAGGTGCCTGGGCATAGGTCTTTTTGATTTCTGCCATGACATCCATGATTTTCGATTTGGGGATATCCGATGCTGTTTTGACCGAAATTCTGCTGTAGTGTTTGCCTTCTTCGGGAACATCATTTTTATTGGGCAGAACGGCCACGGTACTCGTCACGATGCGCGTTGGGGAGACAACCTCCTTGCGGGCATAATTGTCGCCAATTTTGCAGTGATTGCCGGTGACGCTGGTGACGGCGCCATCTTTGAGTGTGACCGTGAGCTGGCACCCCATGGGGCACCCGATGCAGGTGAGATTGATGGTTTTCATGGGTTTGAGTATTCCTCGTCCGTGGGTTACGTCTGAGATTCGTGGGTTGCGCCTGTGCCGTGGGTTGCGCATGCGCCGTGGGTTACGCTTCGCTTACCCACGGCTAAATTGTTCCGCCCCTGCGGGCTGCCTTCGTTATTCACTATTCACTATTCACTATTCATAACCCTGATAAAACAAATCCCCTTCATTCTTTAGAATTCTCCTGAGCATACTCATTTCAATTATCAATTATTCATTATCAATTATTCATTACTAATTGATATCACGATCTCGCCGGCATCCGGATAATCCCGGAGCAGCTCTTTCTTCAGAATGACCTGTTCCATTTCTCCCGGGGACATGATGCGCTTTTTCTGATGTGATATGCGCGTCTCGCCAATATGGACGTCGATGAATTGATCTTTATAGACATTGGCAACGCGGAATCGCACGGTGAGTTTTTCGGGCATGCGATCGACATGGATCGTCGTGGGTACGGTGTATCGGACGCCGTTTTTGGCTGCAATTGTCACGCATTTATCGTTTGATGCATCGGAAATACCGGATGCTAGGACGAAAGCGGCAGCACTCTGGCCGGTACGGCTGGCTTCTTCAGATACGTAATCGACGAGGTCGTGTACGTGCAGAACATTGCCGCATGCGAAAATGCCAGGCATGCTCGTCTCGAAGTTCTCGGAGACAAAGGGACCGCTCGTCACCGGGTTGATGTCAATGCCCACATTGCGTGAGAGCTCATTTTCGGGAATCAGACCCGTCGAGAGCATCAGGGTATCGCACTCGTAATCGACTTCAGTTCCCGGAATTGGTTTGAATTTGCTGTCTACTTCGGCAATCGTCATGCCTTCGACACGTTCTTTGCCACGAATATCGACAACTGTATGGGACAGCAGCAACGGGATATTGAAGTCATTGAGGCATTGCACAATATTGCGTTTGAGACCGCCCGAGAAAGGCATCAGTTCGGCCACGCATAAGACTTTGGCACCTTCGAGTGTCATGCGGCGCGCCATGATGAGTCCAATGTCGCCGCTTCCCAAAATCACGATGCGCCTGCCGGGCATGTAGCCTTCGATATTGACCAGGCGCTGTGCCGTTCCCGCCGAAAAAATCCCGGCCGGCCGAAATCCGGGGATATTGAGGGCGCCGCGTGGACGTTCCCGGCATCCCATGGCCAGAATCACAGCTTTTGCCTGAATCTGCATCACACCATCATTGCGGTTCATCGCCGTCACTGTGCGATCCGGGGCAATGTCCAGAACCATGGTATTGAGTTTGTACTCAATCTTTCTGGCCATGACCTGTTCAATAAAGCGTGCAGCATATTCGGGGCCTGTCAGTTCCTCTTTAAAGGTATGCAGGCCAAAACCGTTGTGAATGCACTGATTCAGAATGCCTCCCAGCTCTGAATCGCGTTCCAGAATGAGGATGTGTTCGCAGCCGGCATCTCTGGCCGCGACTGCTGCTGCCAGTCCTGCGGGACCACCGCCGACAATCACAATATCGTATGTGTTCATGGGACTCCTGGGAGTTTTTTTACGGGGCGCGCGGCTATGGTTTTTCGGGCGTTTCCCTCAAAACCATACGCCTGCGCTGCGTGCCTTTCGCTGCGCGATACGGCCCGCAACCCTCGATAATGCATGCAATACGCCGCTGGCGTAATCGCATTTTTTACCCGATCACAGCCATACAGGCAAGCGCGTTTAAAGGTAATTGCTAAAGTTCTCCGATTTCTTCCATTCCCATTCGGGGGGCTCACCCCGGTTATTGGCTGTGAATGAAACGACCCAGCGGTGCTTGCTGATCATTTGAGAATGCATTTGGTATTGCGCATTGCGCATTAAAAGAACGCCTGATAACTAAATTTCTTTAGAGATAATCAGGAGAAAGACTCAATCATTCCGAATTCCGAATTGCTATCAAGGTAGTCTTTTGTGGTATGGTTCAAATGGTGTATAAGGCGTGTGGTGTGAAGTGTGTCACGGGCATAACCATGGAAAAACGGCTGATATATGAGCGAAGACAACCAGCAGTATTGGCATAAAATTGAGCATAAATCGAAAAATGCACGCGTCCTGGATGCCAAGACTCAGGAACGCGAAATGAGCAAATACGTTCTTGAGGGCGAAGCAGCAGAAAAGGTCATTATTGCAGATACATGGCTGATTCGGCTGGCACCGGTTTTCGGTGGGATGATCCTGTTATGCGGCATTGTACTATTCTTTACCGGACACTGGCTGATGGGAATTGGCTCGCTGGTTCTTGGGGCTGCCGATTTCCTTTTTGTTTTTGATCGCATCCGTCATCGTGCGAGAACTGCCAAATATTCGATCGTCCATCAGGCAATTGAGCCGTACTTCAAGCCCGAAATTTATCTGGCTTACAAGCGTCTCCCCGAAGATGTCATTCGCGAAGCAGATATCTGCGATGAATGGGACAGTGCGCTCATGAGCGATTATTTTGTGGGGAACTGGAAGGGGGTTCCGTTTGAATTTGGTGATTTGACGCTGAAAGGCAAAGCGGTTGGCAGCAATACTGTAGAGACTCTTTTTATGGGTCAGTTGTATATTATCGAAACCGGGCTGAATCTGACGACTCCGATTTCGATTCGGGAGAGACTGGAGCCGCTTTCACAGGAAGTCTACGAAGGACGAAAAAATTCGGAGCGATTCTTTTTGACGGGCAATGTGCAGTTTGATCGTCAGTTCGATGTACGCCTTGGCAACAGCCATTGTGTCAATGGGTTTGAAGATGGTGTGGAAGGCAGGAGTCCCGAAGAACTTCGCAAGGAAGCGCATGCGCTCGTCGATGAACTGGCAGCGGATATACTCGAGGCAGATGAATATGCCGTTTCGCGAACCTCGATGCGGTTTACCGGTAACCGACTTTATCTGGCTGTCGAGAATACGCGGGATTCGTTTGAGTTTAAGCGTGGTGACGAAAAGAATATTGCCATGATGAAACAGCGTTTTGATGAGGAAATTAAGGATATGACGCTGTATCTGGATTTGATTACCCGCGGGTTGGAACGAATCAAAAAAAGCGCCGTATGAAATAGGCGCGCGCCGGTGCGTATGCCCGCGTCAGCCGGGCATAGCATCGGCATAACAAAAAACGATATGAACAATGCTTGTCATGAGGGTTTATAATTGTGTAAAATGATTTACTGATTGGCATTTAAGCCCGGGGATAAGGAGCGTTCAATGCGTCATCAAAAAATCTTTACGGCATTATTGACCGCAGCGATTTGTTTGGGTGGTGGGAATTTGTATGCCCAGTCCCATTATGCGACAAAGCAGGCGCAGGAAAGCTACGACAGCGGAATTAAGCTCGAGCGGCAGGCAGAGCAGCGCGGGGACTTATCTTATCTCGAGCAGGCAGAAAAACGGTATCGTGAGGCCATCGAAGCCGAACCCAATATGGTTCAGGCGTACATTCGGCTGGGCTATGTACTGTACGCTTTAAAACGCAGTGATGAGGGGGTCAGGGTTCTCGAAGGCGCTGTTGCAAGGCATTCGGACAACCTTGAACTGAAGCATTATCTGGGGCTGAACCTCTACGAAATGGGAAAACGTGACGAGGCCGAAGCACTTTTGACAGATGTGGTTTCTCAGCGTGATAATTTACCCGAAGCGTATTTTGTGCTGGGCAAGATTTCGCTGGACAAGGGGGATTCTCAGCGTGCGCAGGAATATTTTGGTCGTTATGCAGCCGCAACGCCGAATGATGCCCATGCCTATCGGGCACTTTCTTCTGCCTATATTCAGGCAAACAATGTGGCTGGTGCCGAGTCTGCACTTTCCAAATTGCTGGAACTGGCTCCGGATGATGTGATTGCCAAAATTAATATGGGTCATGTCAAATATGAGCGCGGTCAAATTGATGAGGCGGTTAAGCTTTATGAACAGGCCTATAAGGCGGATCCCCGGCGCAGTGATTTGCTTTATACCATAGCGAGTGCTTATTATTTGTCGGGAAGGTACGAAGAGGCCATACAGCGTTTTGCGGTGGTACTCGAAAAAGACAGTACCCACATGAGTGCCGAGTATTTTACTGCAGACAGTGAACTTAAGCTGGGTCATCTGGATAGGGCAGAGGAACTGTTCAAGGCACTTGAAAAGAAGATGCCGGATTACCGCTATATTAAGCTGAAGTTGGCTTATATCCGCATGCTGCGCGGTGATTCCAGTGCCATCAAAGATGTGCGTGAACTGATCAAGGAGACGTCACATCCCGATGATTTGCATTTTGGTGCCGTTATGCTCAGGAAAAACGGCCAGGTAGAAGAATCTGTCGATATCCACCGCCAGCTTCGCGAGGAACATCCCGAAAAAAGTCTTTATGGTGTCTATCTTGCCCGTGAGTATCTTGAACTGCAGAAATATGCTCAGGCTTCGGATTTATTGATGATGCTCATTGACGAGAATGTAAACAACCATCTGGCATGGGAAATGTTGAGTCTGACATTGCTCCATCAGGGAGCGGATGCGATGATGCTCGGTGAGTTTGAGCAGGCACGTTCGTTTTTTGATCAGGCTCTCTCGATGGATATTCATACCACGCAGACGTATTGCAGTTTGGCTCAGCTCGGAATTCTCGAAGGCAAATTGGATGAGGCACATCAGTTTTACCAAATGGCGGAACAAATTGCTGCAGATGATCCAAATGTAGTGCGCCTTGCGGCCCAGTTTGACATCATGGACGGCGAATTTGATTATGCTTTGAAGCGTTTGCGGGAACTTGAAAAATCACAGTCATCCGAAGTTCTTGGCGGTGCAGGCTGGTATTTGATGGCCGTGGCACAGTCGAGCCGCGGTATGTGGAATGAGGCCAGTCAATCCCTTGCGAAAGCTGAGGAATATGGTGTCATTGATTCACCTGCATCTGCGGTTGTGGCACTTCATGAGGCCATTCAGGCGTACAATACCAATAATCTTGAAGAGACTGATCGCCAGCTGAACCGGGTCGAGCGCTTTAAGGATGGGCTCGATTCACCCGATAAGGTGCGTTATAACTATCTTTCGGCTTTGTCGAATATACGTGCGAAGCGATTTTCTCTTGCCAAAGCTGCACTCGAGTCAGCGCAAAAAGAGTTCAATGATCTTCCCTATGAAGCACGTCAGGAAATCATTCCCAGAGGTAATCTGGATCTCTCTTTTGAACTGGCGTATGTCTATTATGAAACGGGCAATTTCGATATGGCTTTGTCCATGCTGAATGTCAGGAACGGCGGTAAGGAAGAAAAAAATCTTGAAGCTGCCATCCGCAGAAAGCTTGGCTATCAGGCTTTGAAATCCCATAAATATGAAACGGCCCTTGAGAATTACAATCGGCTCAATGTTTTGAACAATGTCACGGTATCCGATCAATATAATCTGGTACTCGCCAAACTGATGACTCAAAAATTGATCAATTCCAATGAAGTACTTGAGAAATATGCCAATCAGAAAATACCAGAGGCTGTATTGAATTACGCAATCTATCTGGATGAAACGGGTGAAGGGGCAAAAGCAACCCAGTATTATGAGAAATATGTTTCCATGACGAGTTCCCGCAAATCGGAAGATGTTCGCAGAATGCTCGCATCCAAACAACGCGTATGGGGCGGTGAGTAAGGGAGGAATGGCGCATGAAATATAAGATTGGATTTTTCTCGGCAGCCATTATGAGCTTACTTCCCGGTTTGGCTTTTGCAGCCAATATCATCGCGATATATGCTCCCAATCTCGATTTTAAGGATGGTGCAGAGCGCAATGCATACGTGAATAAGATTGCCAAGGATCTGAGTTCTCAGACGGGGATGCAGTGGGAAGGACAATCCTTTGCACGTGCTGCCGATTTTGAAGCCTCCAAATCTTCGATTGATGCAGTCATTCTGGATGCGGATTATTTTTCGAGCAAAGGCGGCATCTTCAGACCGGTAGCCATGCTTTCCTCGAACGGACAGACGACGCGTTCCCTCAAACTGATTGCGTCAAAAGGCGGCAGCGATAAGCTTTATCATTATCGTGGAAAACGATTGGCCGTCGTCGCAAATCTCTCTTTGGCATCTTCTTTTGTGACGGCCTCGGCACTTGGGCATGAAGCCAAAGCGACAGAATACTTTTCTGTCGAAGAAGTGCGCGACGTGCGATCTGCCATCAATGCTTTGGAGGTCGGAAAAGCTGATTTGGCGCTTGTTTTCGATGGGTATGACTCGGGCTTTAAGACCGTCTATACCTCTTCACCGGTGGCATTGCCCATCATTGCCATCAACAGTTCAAAATTGACAACTGAACAAGCAGAAAAGCTTAAGAATGCCCTTCAGAATATCAATGTGCATGCGGCGTCATTTGTGACCGGATCGGCGGCTTATAGTGCTGCCGATGCATCGGCATATCGGCGTATTGCCAATACCAAACGAACTGCGTCTCTCAGTTATCAGCCTATCGAGCCGGAAATTACGGATATTTCCATTACTTCACTTAAATTTTCTGAGCGCAACGACGGGATCATTTTCGATCCGTTTCAGATTCGATACATTCCGACGATTGCTGAATTCGACAAGAAACTGGAACAGAGTTTGTAGTTTTGATTGTTTTCTCTCCTCTTCATGGATGAAAGCGCATGAAAGTTGTTCAGACGCTCATAACAGATACCGCTTCCATACTTCTTCTCGTTTCCACCGCCAAAGAAGAACAGGTTCTGACAAAGGTTTTATCGGCTACTGGATGTAACCTCCATGTCGTTTCCAGTATTCAGGAAGCTCAGGCCGTTTTGCAGGAAAGGTGTTTTGACCTGCTGGTCGCAGATTATGATAAGCAGCTGGAATTTCTGGGTGAGGGGGGCTTTAATGCATTTAATCAGTTCCTGGTTTGGTTTTCTCAGCAGCCAGCTTCTCACTGGGTCAATGGGCAGGCACGCATTCTGTTGCTTGCATCACGCAGGGAACGCGAAGAACTCAAGTACATCTTTGAAATGCCTTTTGCGACGAATATCGTTGCCTATACACATGATTATTACCCACATGAACTGATTACCACCGTAGGGAAAATTATTCGCAACGATATCTTTGGATTGGAGAAATACCTTTGTTACGGTGCCATGCCCGTTTGTTATGAAGTTTCTTCGAGCTTGCAGAAAACACCGCTCATTGATGAACTCTCCATGTATGCTTCCAATATCGGCATTAATCGGCGCATTATTTCTGCGGTTGCAGCAGTGGCCGATGAATTGCTGATGAATGCAATTTATAATGCGCCGGTGTATCCCAATGGGGTGCGTCCTTACGCTCGAAGGTCGCGTACCGTTCCGGTCGATTTACAACCCGATGAAACCTGCTTCTTCTCTTTTGCAAGTGATGGCAGTCAACTCGTCATTTCTGTACGCGATCGCTTCGGATCACTTACCCCCGATAAGGTGCGCGGTTATCTCGCACGCTGTTTTGCTATGGGCAGCGATCAAATCGAACAAAAACAGGGCGGCGCCGGCATGGGATTCTATTTCATTATGGAGAATCTCAACAAACTGATTGTCAATATCAGCCCCAAAAGAGCGACAGAATTTATAGGAATCATCGATATCTCGGGGTCATACCGGGACTATGCCGAGCGTTATAAATCGTTCCATATCTTTGTCGGATAATCATTCAGCCTCGCTTTAGCGCGTATGAGGCTGGGAACCCCGGGCTTTTGAGTTTAACATGAAGTGCATGAACAGACGATTTTGGTTTTTAGCTCTACCTGGCATGTTGCTCTGCATGCATGCAAATGCGCAGGAGATTGCTCAGCCAGCTCAGGTTTGGGCTGATGAACAGGGAAATGAACCGTCAGGGGATGCGGATGCTTTCCTGAATGAGCCGGTTTATCCTGGTATTGCGGATGCCGAAGATGCAGAAATGGTCGTTCCCGAGGCTGAAATGCTTCCAACTGAGGACGAACTTGCAGAGATACGGGCAAATCGGCAGGATGGATCCCAATCCGCTTATGAGGATGGGCTTTCTCTGCAGGATAAGCGTTCCGAACTGTCTGAACGCATGGAACTGGAATTGCCCAACCCGGAATACAGGATAGAATCGATTCATATCTCAGGCAATATGGCCACTTCGCGCGAAACTATCCTCAAAATGCTCGGCGTCGAAGAAGGTACGTCTCTCACGCTCGATGAACTCGAAAGAGCTCGCTTTAAGCTTGCGCTCGGGGGGCTTTTCGAATCCGTACAGATGGAACTTCATCCGGGGACCCAGAGCGGTGCGCTTTCTATCGATCTGCATGTTCGGGAACGAAGCCGGCTCTATTTTAATCGTTACTACATCGGATCCAGTGACAAATCACCATTCTGGCTTGGGCTGGATGTCTCATGGCTGGCGCCGTTCAATACTGATCATCGCTTCCGGATGGGATTTGCGGCGACGACTGTCAATGACTATACGCTCGATCTCAATTATCTGGTCCCAACCATTGCTGGCTATCCCATTTCACTGATGTTTTCCGTTCAATCCATGCATGCTCACGAAGGCGTGTTTGGTAAAAACAGTTATGTTGAAATGCCAACGATGTTTGGAGATTTAACATCATTCAAAAAACTGGATGATCTCATCTTTGAACGGCATGGGGCAAATGTTGGTGTCGGGTTCGCCCCGCATCCCCACGTTCGCCTTTTGCTTCGGCTCGAATACATGAACCTTCATCGGGATAATGACATGTACAGCATGACGACATTGCTCGATGATTTCCTGAAAAAAGGCTACAGTCATCTGACCAATGTCGAATTCAGAATGGCGTACGACAGCCGTTCAGGGCGCGAAATGTCAACACACGGACATTTCGTATCCATGGGAATACGCGGTACTTTTGATTCTGCCATTTCCGATTATACTTTTATTAAAATCAACGCCGCTCACCAAAGCAATTTCGAAGTCGTTCCCCAACATGTCATTCGGCTCAATTCTTTTGCCGGCATGCTGTATGGTGAACCGCCCTTTTTTGAAAAGTATTTCTTCAATGACTTCAATGATTTGGTGCCATCACGTATTCATCGCTTAAATCCTTCGGATCGGGGGGCTTACGATCTGTTTGGGACGGGGGCTTCGGGGCTTGGATACGAAGATTTTCTCGTCCATTTTGCGGTCAGTTATGCCTGGCAGATTTTGCCTCAAAGCCTCGAAATCTTTGCACTCGTCGGGGCAACCTGGGCCAATTCTCTCGAACCAAAAGATTTCTATTTGGGCGTAAAACCACGACATGATCGCGAATATTTCCCCGCCGACATGACGTTTAATTTCGGATTTCGCTATAAATGCGATTACGGAATTTTCCTATTCTCGCTGGGCAATATCGCCAATTTTGTGAGGTAGAATTCATGCGTCTGTCGTTCGTTCACACCCTTATTTTTTTTGTATTGGCGCTGAGTTCCGTCATTTTTCCTGCGCATGCTTTTGCCGACTCGGATATGGTTCAGTGTACCGAGAATGAAAAGCGAATCATTTGCAATTTGAGCATGCCGGAATTCATCGAAAAGATTCGTCCTATCCTGACAAATGGCTGGGAAAATACGATTCAAATTCATATCTCTCTGCTGAGCGGAGATGGTGAAAAAACAATTCGCAAGAGCCAGCTCGAAGCAACTCAGCGCTGCTATCTTGATCCCTTCGAATCCCCATGCCTTATCCTTTGGCGTGGTGCGTCCAACTGGTTGCGTTACCGCGATGAGGCCGCTTTTTTAAAGGCTTTTTCTCATTTCGGAATTCAGGCCATGACGCTGACCGAACTGCCGGCCGATAACTACATGATTCGCGTGACGATTCAGGTGATGGCCAGTGCACAGAAACGTCTCGAGGCCATCAAGAGCTGGTTTAAATCCGGAAGCAGCGATACAGAAAACAATTCCTGGGGAACCAATACGCTGATTGGGTCTTTCCTGAGCAGCCGCGCCGAAAATGTGCGCAGTCAGTCTTACGAAATGACATTCGAGACGGCTCAATTCTTCATTGATCTCGATTTCCATCCCCCCGAGAATGAGGATTTGATGGATGATTGAGAATGAATAAGGGATAATGGATAATGGATAATGGATAAGGGATAATGGATAATGGATAATGGAGAATGGATAAGGGATAATGGAGAATGGATAAGGGATAATGGAGAATGGAGAATGTGAGATATGGATTGGTTACTGAATAATTTAGGTACGATAATTGTCGCCGCCGCTGTTT
>JAGACY010000101.1 GCA_017613855.1 Pseudomonadota bacterium | reverse complement strand
GGTATGAGTGAACATATCGTTTGGTGGAAGTGTTTCATTGACTCAGATTCTTCTATAAAGGCGCACAATATCACAAAATCAGAACAAGGGGGCATGCCCCCTTGTCAGATGATTAATCGTCGTAGTGATATTCGTAGGCTTCGGGATATTTGAGCATGCGTTCCCAGAGGCGGTTGGCCTGTTCCTGGGCTTCTTTGCGGATTTGGTCGATATCCCCGTGAACGAGTTTGCGATCGCGGACGACAACTTTGCCATCGACGACGGTGTGGCGGACGCCCTTGTCATCGACAATGCGAAGGTCGGCAACGGAGGATTTTGTGGCACGGCGGCAATTGTAGGCATCATTGAGTGGGCCGAATTCTGCATCGAAGAAATCGCCCATCATGCGCCAGCCGCTGTAGAGGCGGTGATCAATATTGATGGGATCGTCGCCGTTTTCAATGGCGAGTTTGCGGCCTGCATCGCGTTCGACAATCATGTCGCCCGACCAGCCATCGACGCCGAGGGCAACTTTCTGTGCATAGCGGAGATTGTATGGCCAGCCGACCTGATTGCCGTTGTTCGAACGCGGATTCTGGACGAACCAGAGACCCATGTCTGCACCGTGTTTGGTCTCGGTCGAGGACATGTGGATGCAGTGGATGTAGATCGAAGTGGGGACGATGCAGCCGAGTTTTTCGAGGCGGTCGATGAGGGAGGCAAAACCGCGACGAATGGCATCTTCGACATCGGCAGCACCTTCGGCAACGTGTACCTGAATGCCGACGCCGAGTTCGCGGGCTTTGTCGCCGCAGTATTTCACGGTGTCATCCGAGCATGTAAACTGGGCATGCAGGCCCATCGTGCCTTTGACGAGGGGGCGTTTGTTCTCTTTGACGAAGCGGACGCATTCATCAATACCGCGTTTGCCTTCGTTTTTGCCGTAATTGCGGTCCGTGGCTCCGTAGCAGAGAATGCCGCGTGCGCCGAATTCTTCGAGGGCATCGGCTAAAACATCGAGTGAACCTTCGATAAAATCAGGTGATTCATGATGATCGACGATCGAGGTTGTGCCCTGCAGGAGGCATTCTGCCGTGTAGACGCGGGCCGAGGCACGCAGGATGTCTTTATCAATGGCGCGATCGAGACGCCACCAGATGCGTTCCAGAATTTGGGTGAAATTCTCGGGCGCATTCTTAGGGGCTGGCATGCCATAGGGGCAAAGTGCGCTGTACATGTGCGTATGTGCACATACCCAACCCGGGAGAATCTCTGCGTCTTTGGCTTCGAGCACTTCGCAGATATCGACTTTGGGGGCGTTGGCTTCTTTGCCATAGAAAATGACTTTGCCATTTTCACAGATTGCGATGTTACCTTTCTTGTCCGGACCGATTTTAAGAACTGCCATGAAATTCTCCTTTGGTTTAATGATTTCTGAATGCTATGGAAACACGCAACTCATATGAGTTGAGACAAAAATCAGTTTTTTAGTTTTACTAAGATTGTTCAGGAATGCATTTCTGCTGGTCATCACTACATATCATTCCTGAGTCACAGTTACCTTGCGGTTCTTGATTGTAGTATAAGATATCACCGCTTCGTGTGCATGTATATCGATCATACCACACGTTATTACCACATTTGATTATTTTTTCCCCTTCCTTGGAACATGGCGTATAGCAGCGTGCAGCACCATTAATTTCACCACACGAACCGTTGCTGTTTGAAAAAGCACAGTCTTGTTCTGAAACTTCTGGTTTACTGACGAAGGAATAGCATTCAATCAACTTTGTCCCTACGCAATAGGGGATGAAGTTTGTTACTTCACATTTATCGCCAATTTTAAGATCCTTATAAGAACTTGTTTCCTGGGGGGCTCTATTATCGTCGTCGTCGCTACATCCTGCAAGAGCAGCTGTAAGTGCAAAACAAAGGGTAAGTGTAAGACACTTGGGACTAATGAATGTTTTAAACATTATATACATGTCCTTTACAAATGAGTATCTCCACGTCATAGACATCGTCAGTCTGCAAGGAGATTGAGTTGAGACGTGTCGCGACACGTCTCTACCAGAAAATCGCATACATCCCGCATTGCGAATTGTGCATTAAAATGGAATTTCGTCGTTTGTAATGCCTTCGCCGCCAAAAGCATCAGGTTCTGGAGCGGGTGCAGCGGGTGCTGGGGCTGAATACGAAGGTGCGCCGCCATACGAAGGTGCGCTGTTGTACGCGGGTGTGTCGTACATGTTGGGATCAAAATTGCCTGCAGCTGCGCCCTGATTTTCATTCCTGCCAAGGCTTTGCACGGTATTGGCAATGATATCGGTCGTTTTAAATGTCACGCCATCTTTTTCGTACTGGCCATACGAAATGCGACCCTCGACATAGATGAGAGAACCTTTGTGAAGGTAGTTGCGCGCAAATTCTGCTTGTCTGTCAAAGCAAACGACATTGTGCCAATCTGTTTTTTTATTTTGTCCAAATCCCGTATCGGTTGCCAGACGAAGACGGCATACCGTTTTGCCACTCTGGGCAGCTTTGATTTCGGGCTCGGCACCAAGGCGTCCCACCAAAATTGCTTTATTGATCATTAAAAAAACTCCTTTTAAAAAAAAAGACGTCCTTCAATTTCTTGTAGAAAAGACGTCTTTAAGTATCATTTTTTGCCCCCATTGACTACACACAAAATAAGGGAAATCCCGCATGATCATTGAAGAATTGGGGAAAATGTGTGAGCCGGTGAAGGTGGGTGTGGTTGTGAATGCGATGAATTAGAATCGTTTGCCGGTCGAGGCATAGACTTTCATGAGTTTAAAAAAGAAATAGCCGCCGCCAATCAGCATAAGCGGGATTCCGATTATCCAGGTTAAAAAATACCCGATGACTCCGCCACCAACAAGACTGCCAACGATGCCTAATTTTTCGACCGTTCCGTTTGATTTTTTTTGTAAACTCGAACCCATAATGCACTCCTCTATGCTCTATCCACTATTTTTGTCCGTATGAACGGCCAGAATGGAAATTCGCGATTGAATGAAAGCACTGCTGTCGAATGTCAGCAATAACAAAAAAACTTATACCACAGGTATTTGAATTTTAGAAGCAAATGGCGCGGCGTATCGCAGATAGCCGCGCCCAGGGCGCGTATGGGCGCCACAGGCGGCCATAGCGGCGAAAGCATGCCGTAGCAGGGCGAGGCATGCTCCCAAATTAAGGAACATCCGGATTTCTGGCCATCCAGTCGCGTGCATCGGCGGCGTAATCGGACTCGGGAAATTGCTCGGTCAATTGTGCAAGAACGCGTTTGGCAGAAATGGGGTCTTTCATTTTGAGATAGCTGTGCGCCAACAAAATATGGGCCTTTGGCGTGACTTCAACGTCAGGATATTTTTCGATTAAACCTTCCAGACGGTTGACGGCACCGGCATAAGCTTCATTTTTAAAGTTGTATTCGGCGACAAAGAGCTCGTGATTGGCAAGTCGTCGCCGCACTTCATCATATTGCTCGCGGGCTTTGGGGACATTCGGATCGTCGGGATAACGGCGTAGAAAGCTGCTCAGAGCTGTTTCGGCCTGTATCGTGGTTTTGCGATCGCGCTGCCATGGATCGGGCAGAATAAAGAAATCGCTCGGCATCAACTCGTAGTAGCAATTGGCGGCCTGATACGTTGCATAAGCGACTTCCGAATGTGCCGGATAAGTGCGAACAAATGACTGATAAGTGACGGCGGCCTGGGCATAATCGCCGCTTTCGCGGTAAGCATCCGCGATGCGCAAATCACATAGCGTCGCCCAGCGCGTAGCGTAAGGATATTTGAGCTTTATCGCATGGAATTCCTTGATAGAATCTTCATAAGATCCACTTTCGAGCGTTTTTACCGCACCTCTGTAGGCTGCTTCGGCTTCGCTTTTGGGCTCGCCCTGAAATACAGTCTTTTGCGCTGTACCGCAGCCAAAGAGCATGAATGCCAATATGAGAATTACAATGCGCTTCATGAATTATGTCCAAAAAAGCCTTAATGCGTAGCACTGTACATCGTGAGTGGAGAAACTGAAATTAGCAATGCGCAATGCGCAATGCGCAATTAGGTGACAAAACTGAAGGGTAAGTCTGAAGATAAAATATCCACTTCTTCAGAAATACCCTATAGGATGTTTCGATAATTGCGAATTTCGAATTGCGAATTACGCATTAAAGAATCACGCCCTTATCGTTGATTCGGAATCCATCGGGAAGTTTTTCGGAAACTGCCGAACGAAGGGCTTCATCCACTTTCCACTCTTTGTCACGAAATGCTGTTGCAATCAACGTTAAAACGCGCTGGCTCGATTCTTCTGTCAGGCGTTTGGCCAGAGCGGCAATGCCATCCGGATGTGATTGTTCAATGACGGTATCGGCCGTCACAAAGCGGATCGTTTCATTCTGGTCGCCGAGATAAGGCAAAATTGCCTTGCAAATGCTCTCTTCCTTAAACGACTTCAGGATGAGCATGAGCTGCTCTTTGCGTTCCGGGTCACGCACGTATTCGGGACCAATCGTATTGAGAAGCTCGACAATGAACTCGACAAGCTCCTCATGCGTCAGCAAATCGGCAAGCGTTCGGTAGGGCCAGTTAAAATCTTTATCGTTGTTGAGCAGGTATTTTTTGAGCGGTGCGATACTGGCTTGACCGAGATTGACGAGGTACGTTTTGACGAGCTGCTTTTCGTCCGAATCGACGGTGCCATTTTCACAGCGCACAGTAAAACGTTCAATGAGCGGCTCGGGGGCAAGTTCCGGTCCGAGCGAAGCAAGTTGATCGATGGCATAACGGCGATCATCGGGATGGCCGTACATATTGAGGATGCGTTTTCTCAGTTTTTCGGCTTTTTCTTTCGGCGTAGGCTTAAAAAAACGGCGTATGGCATCAAGAAATGACATTCAATTTCTCCTTAAGCGTGGCGCAGACTCAGTGTCTGACAAGCGGCGCGCACTCTAAACACAAGTAAAAAATTATCAAATGCTTTTTTCGCACGGTTTGTGCTTATTCTTCGTCGCCTGTAAATGCGCCGGAATCCATCCACCCCTGAAAAACATCCATAATCTGCTTTGCCTGTTTGGCAGACGTAAACTTAAATTTGGACTGCGAACGATATTCGCCATTCTTTTTCTGAAAACGATCGATCCTGGCTTTGGGCGCACCCCATGCGCCTTTGCGGCGATCCCATTCTACGAACAGGAACATGATGGTCGTCCAGGCCCCCTTGGAAAGTACCTGCTTGTCGAGTTGTTTGATGATTTGCTGGCCGTCTTCGTCAGTATAGTCGATCGTGATTTCATCAATGGTGGATGCCATAATAATCCTTATGGGGAGAGAGAAAAAGAGGTGTTTGATGAAACAGAGAGACGTTCCATGGAACGTCTGTACTGGGTGAATACCGGTAATTTGGTGGCGCGGCTATCGCGTTGCGATACGCTCGCGCAGTGCGTCTATCGCTTGCGGGTGACCGCAAGCGATACGCCGCCCATTATATGTTATTCTTTGTCGTAGGTATAGTGCAAGACTGCATCGGTCAGTGCATCTACGAGTTTCGCGCGATTGGCGGCGGTCACAGTCTCTATGCCTTCCTGCGCGTGAGATAAAAAGGCGAGCTCCAGGACGACGGCAGGTACTTCTGCTCGCGTTAAAACGGTATAATCTCCGGGTTTGACGCCGCGATCGAGCACTGTAAACCGATGACGCATCGAACGGTTAAATTTGTCGGCCATGCGCATGCCAAGTGTCCCTGCATGTTCGCGCTGGGTGCGTATGTCATCGGTAATTTCAATGCCTGCCTTGTTCATATCGGCTTCCCAGAAGTCTCCTACCCAAAAGCTTTCAAATCCAATCGCTTCGGGATTGTTTGAACTGTTAAAATGCAGGCTCAAAAATAAATCGGCATGCATGCGGTTGGCGACTTCGATGCGTTCCACCAGGGACATGGCGACATCGCGTTCCCGGGTCAGGACGATCTGCGCATCGGGCATGGCTTTGCGAAGTCGATCGGCGAGCATCAGGGCGACCTGTAAAGTCAGGTGTTTTTCATGGATTTTGGCTACACCAACGGCGCCTTCGTTGGTTCCTCCATGTCCGGGATCGATGACGATGGTTCGAACTGGCCCCGGCAATACTGGTTCCGGAATCGGCTCTGGCGTTTCGGAGGCAGAAACATCGATGGGGGCGGCTTCCTGGACGGCTGGCATTTCGATGACAGGCTTGGGACCTGCACTTGGCGTATTCGCACTTTGCGCCTCAAAACGCATGCTCGGGGGCTCCGCCTGAACCGGATGGCTCAGCAAAACCGCGCCCACAGCCGCGACAAATCCAAGTAAAATATGCATTTTCGTTTTCATAGTGACCTCTGTGATTGCCTCTGTCTCAGGCATCTATAGACTATGAAATTGAGATAATCAGGCAACTTTTGGAGGAATCGGGGACACTTCTGTTTCCCTTATGACCTGAAAAAATGATAACAAATACTGTTTGTAACGACTCTTTCTCCGTATGGGAGCAGGCTTTTCTATTCAATCGACAGGTAACACGATGAAAACGAGTTTTAAATGGTTCGTGATGATTCCGCTTCTTCTGGTTGGGTGTTCTCCCAAAAACAGTCAACCAACTGAACCGCCCAAGGATGACACTGCTGTGCAGACAGAGCCAAAAACACCTGGCGAAACAAAGGATAATGCCAATATAGCTGCCCCCGAGAAGGACGATGCCCCTGCAGACAATGCTAAAGAAGCAGATTTGAACACAGAAACAGCCAAAGATGTTGGTACAAACGACGCATTTCGGCCATTTAAATTCACGATAGATCTCGATCAGTATTATGAACAACAGGTTTGCAACGGAGAAACCGGACAATGCAAATCCTACAAAGATCTCATGCCGGAACCCGAAATTATCATTCATGTGACAGATGTGCCCGGTGCCGCTGTCAAATATGACGTCGACTGTGATGGGGATGGCAATTATGAATTAGAAGGGCTAACCGGGAGTACTGCCTGTAAATACGGCGTCAAAACCGGGAAATTTCAAATCGCCATTCGGGGGGATATCCCCGGGATCATGTTGTGCGGCGACAGTGATGATGAGCAGGAATTCGATTTTTCCAATCATAAGGCGGTTCTTTCGGTCGATCAGTGGGGCGATGTTCGCTGGAAAACCATGCATCGATTTGCAGCCAATTGCCTCAATATTCAATTGCCCGAAAAAGAAGCTCCCATACTCGCTGATGTTACGGATATGTCCCACATCTTTCAGGGAGCGATAAACTTTAACCAATCCATCGAGCATTGGGATGTCTCCCATGTGACTAATCTTTCGTATGCCTTTATTGCGGCATTTTCTTTTAACAAGCCGCTCAACCGATGGAATACGTCCAGTGTCACGGATATGTCCTATGCCTTCATGCTGTGCCGTGTGTTTAATCAGCCCCTGGATAAATGGGATGTCTCGAATGTCAAGGATATGTCCGGCATGTTTACCGAAGCCAATGCATTCAACCAGCCGATTGCCAACTGGGATGTTTCGAACGTGACCGTCATGGACGGCATGTTCCGCGGGGCTTCGTCTTTCAATCAGCCCATCGGTTCATGGAATGTTTCCCATGTCGTCGATATGCAGGGGATGTTCAATCGTGCCACATCCTTTAACCAGCCCCTGGAACAATGGGATGTCGCAGGTGTGAGGACGATGAATGCCATGTTTTGGGGAGCAACAGCCTTTAAACAGAATATCGATGCATGGAATGTATCGCGCAGCAGGGACACACATGCGATGTTCCAGGATTCGGGGCGCAAGGATTTGCCAAAGTGGTACCGAGAATAATTCGGAATTCGGAATTCGGAATTATCTAGGCATTCTCTTTGTAATTCCTAAAGAATATGGACATTTTAGTAGAGACGTGTCGCGACACGTCTCTACGTAAGATATTCGCCAATTCAATTCCGCATTCCGCATTAAGAACGTCATTCCCCCTATACTTCAGACTTTCCCTTTAGGTCT
>JAGACY010000100.1 GCA_017613855.1 Pseudomonadota bacterium | reverse complement strand
CGGATGATGGCGATGGCTGTACGAGTGATTGTCATACCGAAGATGGCTGGACTTGCAGTAAACCAGGTAACTCTTGTGTCGAGGATCCGGAGGAAATCGAAATTGTTTGTGGCGATGGTTCATTGGCAGAAGGTGAAGACTGCGATGATGGCAACACGGATGATGGCGATGGCTGTACGAGTGATTGTCACGTAGAAGAAGGCTGGGAGTGCAGCCAGCCAGGAAACCCCTGTACAGAGAAACCTGTTGATGCAGAAGCGGTTTGCGGTGATGGCGAGTTGGCAGAAGGCGAAGACTGCGATGATGGCAATACCGAGGATGGCGATGGCTGCACGAGCGATTGTCATACCGAAGAGGGATGGACATGCAGTGAACCCGGACAACCCTGTACACAGGAGCCAGTAGAAACCCAGGAAGTGTGTGGAGACGGTACACTGGCGGAAGGCGAAGAATGTGATGACGACAATACTGCCGATGGGGATGGCTGCTCCTCACAATGCAAAGTCGAGGATGGGTGGACATGTTCCGATGCGGGCGTCAGCTGTACATCGGTTTGCGGGGATGCCAAAAAGGTTGGTGATGAAGCATGTGATGATGGCAACACGCAGGATGGGGATGGCTGTTCCGCATTGTGTGCTGTAGAGGAAGGCTGGGTTTGTTCAGAGGATGGTGCCAGCTGTAAGACGAATTGTGGCGATGGCAATCTGGCAAGCAATGAAGAATGCGATGACGGCAATACTGCCGATGGCGATGGGTGTTCGAAGGAATGCACTGTCGAAGAAGCATGGATATGCAGCGAGGCCGGAAAACCCTGTACGCCCGAATTTGATGATAAGAAGAGCATAAAGATCCTTGGTCTCGGCAACAGCTTTATGCGTGATTCGACGATTTATCTCCACGATATTCTGTTGGCCATGGGATATACCGATGTTACGGTGGGATTGTTATACACAGGTGGTAAATCGATTAACTGGCATGCAGAAAATATAAGGCAGGAGAAAACAGCGGAGCATTATTATCTCGATAAAAATGGAAAGAAAACTGATACTGCCAGCTACTCCTATTTGGAGGCTATTAAATCTGAAGAATGGGATTATTTTGTGATGCAGACTTATCCCTCGGGCATCATTGATTTATATAATAATGATATCGATTATGTTATTAATCTTGTGAATAAGAATTCACCCAAAAAACCGGTTTTTGCCTGGCCGATGACATGGGCCTTCCAGTTGGGCTCACCGCACTATCAAATGCCATTTCATGGTCATAATCCCCGAAAAATGTATGAAGCGACAGTGATGGCTGTTCAAAAGAAGATTGCCACACGTCAGGATATTCCTATTGTGATTCCTGTAGGTACGGTGATTGATAACCTTCGCAGCGGCATTATTGCCGATAATATGAACCGCGATGGTTTTCACATGTCTTATCAGAATGGCCGGTTTGCAGCGGCTATGATGTGGGCAAAACAAATTACCAAGCGTCCTGTCGGAAAACTGACTTATGCCCCTAATCTTGATGAATACTATAAAATTAAAGGTTTTACTTATACGAAAAGACAGCTTGAAGCCATTAAGGAGGCTGTTATCAATGCCTATCATACCCCTTATGAAGTGACTCCGCCTAAAAAGGGCGTCAAAGGAAGCTATTTAAAGGGCAATGAAGCACTCGAAAAGGTATTTGCCGATGCGGGGCATGATCTCAAAGAATTTATTGAAATTCCTGTAGGCGTGGCTTCTCATGCGCTTTATGATGCTACCGTAGAAGATGCGGATGTGTGTAAGCTTTCGGCGGTATGCCAAAATGATGGCAATTATGAGTGTTATTCTTCAATGGTGAGTGCCGAAACCGGAAGTAAGAAGACAAATCTGAATAAATATGCGGCATCACGCATATTCACGCATTCTGAGATCCCGAACGGTTCCTTTATTGTATTAAAATCCGGATATGAATATCGACCGGAAGGCTGGACTGATCTTACGAAGGCGACAGAAAGTGCCAAAAGGCCAGCCATCGTCAAAACGTCGATTACTGAAGTGACGGATGCCTGGTGGGATGCATTTGAATATCGCGCATTTACATTGTCGAAAGAAGGTGCTCCCGAACTGAAAGATGACGAGATGGATGAACTGGAATCTGCTATGTCGATCTTTGTTCCCATTCATCATGATAATGCGGACGATGCCGTGGTCAAGGCTGGCTATGATTTGAGTCAATACGAAAAACTCGATCTCAGCATGGCTTATCAGGCGTATTGGAATTCCAATCAGGCAAGTGATTTGCCGACGGGATTGAATATGCCAAAAAGTGCAAACAATTTTACAACCAAGCTGTACAGCAGGAATGATACCGCTAAGAAATGGTCTTCAACGCGCATCTTTCGTAAGTCAGAGATACCGAATGGCAGCTTGATCGTTGCTGTCAAGGGGTATCAATATATACCGGATGCATGGCTGGCGCTCGATGTTTCCAATAAGGATACGAACAGGAGGCCGAAAACATTGCAGGCAAAGGATGCGGATTCTATTATTGTTGTCGATGACAACTGGTGGGGTGATTTTAATTATCGCGGTTTTGATATCGCTCAGGTTGGGGCACCGGTACTGACGGCATCGCAGCATTATGAGTTGGGAGAACGGTTTGGTATTTATGTACCCAAACAATAATGCATCATTTGGTGTGGACGCAGCTATTGGCCTTGCGGCCAATACGCTTGCGTCAAAGCGGCTATCCCTGCGGGATACGCCGCTTTTTTCATTTTATATTTCCCGAATACCCACCATGATGCGCGGCAAACCCGCATAATCCTTGAACATGCGGATTTGTTTAAAACCTGCGGATTTGAGCAATTCCGTGATGTCATTTTGCTGTGTGCATCCCATTTCGAGCATGAGTGCACCGCCGGGTTTTAAGCGTTTGTATGATTCAGGAATGAGATGGCGGTAAATATCCAGGCCATCCGCGCCCGCTTCGAGTGCAATCACGGGTTCCTTGTGAACTTCGGGGGAGAGCTGTGTCATTTCACTAGTCGTAATATACGGCGGATTCGAGACGATGAGATCGAATTGATCCTCGGAAATCCGGGCGAACAAATCACTTTCGATAAACTGGACATTCAATCCCAAATGTTCGGCATTTTGGCGAGCGATATCGAGGGCTTTGGCTGAGATATCGGATGCCGTCAGGTCGCAGAAATCGCCGGTTTCTTTGGCCAGCGCCAGAGCAATGGCACCACTTCCCGTGCCGATATCCAATCCTTTTAGCTTTGGCAGGTTTGCGGCTGTTTCTGTATTATCTGTTGTAGATAATTGATCCTCTTGGTCTATTTGTGATGGTACCTCGCCATCCAATGAGGTTTCGTCGGACTCTGACTGAACTTCAGCTTCTTCGACCGCCTGATAATAGGCTTCGCGATCATCGATTTTCTCGTAGGTAATCTGCGATCTATCGAGCAAAGCGGGCCATGGGAGCGGCTTATTCTCATGTCTGGCTGTCAAGAATTCGATGGCACGTTCTACGAGGCATTCGGTATCCGGTCTGGGGATGAGTACGTCACTCGTGACATTGAGCATCATCGACCAGAATTCCTTTTCACCCAGAATATAGGCCATAGGTTCACGGGCTTTTGCACGCCGGATGATGAGTTTTTTATATTCGGCCAATTCATTGGCATCGAGCGGCCTCTGGGCATTGATAATCAGATCGATCTTGCTCATGCCGAGGACACGCCCCAATAATAGCTGGGCATCCAGTTGGGGAGAATCCATGCCGTTGTCTTCAAAGAATTGCTTTGACCATTGCAGCATTTTTTGAATGGTCCATGTTTGTGCTTTTTCGGCCATTGGTTTTCTTTTGGAAAGGAGAGCGTTTTCTGGTGCTCCGGCCCTATCAAGGGATTATGGGGTACCTATTTGTCCGGGGCTCTGCCCCGAACCCCGCCAAAGGGCTGAGCCCTTTGGAATCCGCATTATGTTATGTTTTTAACTATCGTTTTCGCAAACCAGTGCGAAATGGGGCCCCTCCCCCATTCCGAACCACAACATTACGTTTTTTTATGTTTAGCGTGTCTAAATGCAGATTCATGATTAAAAGGCAAGGAAAGGGGTAATCGTTGCTTCTTTTGCACATTTCTAATTCGCAATTCGTAATTATTTGAGCAGTTAGCAGTTAGCAGTTAGCAGTTAGCAGTTAGCAGTTAGCAGTTAGCAGTTAGCAGTTAGCAGTTAGCAATGGGGTATTCTCAAGTTTTTTCCTAAAAAATGAAAATTTTAGCTTCAGAGTGACACTATAGTTTTGCATCCCAATTACAAATTACAAATTAATCAGACTTCACCTTTAGTTTTGCATTCCAATTGCTCACTGCTCACTGCTCACTGCTAATTATGTATGCTATTCACAATGAACTTTAGCGTAGCCCTTTAGTTTTGCATTCCAATTCCGCATTCCGCATTCCGCATTAATTCTCCGTTGGTCCAAGGCTGATGCCGACATCGAGCTGTGCTTCGATGGCCGGTGCACGCCCTTTTTTGAGGATGCGGGTGCAATGCCCCACGAGGGTTTGGCTCGTCGCCGATTCGATCTCAACTTCGACCCAGTCCCCGGGTTCTGCATCGCCCTTGGGGAAGATAGTCGTTTTAAAATCGCGCGTATTTCCCACGGCATTTTCCGCATCGCGCCTGGAATAGCCTTCGACGATGACTTCGACGCGTTTGCCGATAAAAGATTCGTAAACTTCTTTGGAAATTTTTTGCTGGATGTCGATGATCTCCGCTAAACGGCTTTGTTTGACATCATTGGGAATGTCATCTTTCATCGTGCGTGCGGCAATCGAAAGGGAGCGCTCGGAGTAGGCGAACAGGAATGCAAAGGCATAGCGGTTGTCGATGAGCGCCTGCCGCGTTTTGAGGTAATCCTCTTCGGTTTCGCCGCAAAACCCCACGATAATATCGGTAGAAATCGCGATTTGCGGGCATTTCTCACGCAATTTGCGCACAATTTCCTGATAGCCTTCGAACGTGTATACGCGCCGCATGGCTTTGAGCTGATCATTACTCGCCGATTGCAGCGGCAGATGGACGAATTTTGCAACATGCGGCTCGGTGGCAATGACATCGATGAGTTCATCGCTGAAGCCCAGTGGATGCGGCGAAGTAAACCGCACCTGCTCGACGCCTTCGATTTGTGCGACCATCCTGAGGAGTTTGGCAAAATTGATGTCACCGTCCTGATAGGAATTCACGGTCTGGCCGAGCAGTGTAATGACCGAAAAACCTTGCGAAACCAGATGCCTGACTTCATCGAGGATGTCGATGGCCGGGACATTTCTTTCGACGCCGCGCACATGCGGTACGATGCAGTAAGTGCACACATAATTGCATCCACGCTGAATCGATACCCATGCCGTCACGCCTTTGGGACGCGTCGGCGTGCATCCCGTGTACAGCTCACTGCGGTCAAATTCGACATGAACCTCGGCCTTCTTTCGCTTATTCTTAATGATAGACGGCAAATTCCGGTATTGGTCGGGGCCTGCGACAAAGTCGACGTAGCGAACTTTTTCGACGAGACTTTCGCCCAAATGCTTGGCCATACAGCCAACGACGCCGATCATCAGACCTGGCTTGAGTTTTTTAAAGGGAACGAGGTTCGTCAGACGACCCAAAATACGCGCTTCGGCCTTTTCACGTACCGCACAGGTATTGAGAATAATGACATCGGCTTCGTCGAGGGAATGCGCTGCCTCGAATCCGGCTGCGTTTAAAATGCCCATGATGAGCTCGCTATCGGCGGTGTTCATCTGGCATCCGTAGGTTTCGATGAGTACTTTCATTTGAGTGGGTAAAGTTTTGATTTTAAAGATATTTTTATGCTTCGCCTGTGGCCGTCGGCCATACGGCTCGCGCTTCGGCTATCGCCCTTTTGGGCGATACGCCTTCGCATGGGGATAAAAAATCAATGCGCGGCGTATTGCAAATAGCCGCGCACGCTGTGCGTATTTGAGGCCCCTCGGGCCGAAAAAAGCACAGCGTAAAAAAGTAAAAGAAAATGACAAAAGAGTGTGTAACCTATTGTTTCTTGGCTTGATTTTTTACGGGGTAGTCCGTCGCGGAATCGACTTTAATGATGTAGGGGCTGTCCCAGTAATGCTCGAAACTCTTGGTCAGTTCCGCATTGAGCGTTTTGCCGTGTGCAATAATGCCGACGTTGCGCGATTTATAGAAATAATCGCCGCCCCAGTTGCTCGTCCCGAGCCAGGTATCGGCATCATCGACGACCATAAATTTGGAGTGAATCGTTCTCGAATAGGGGACAAACCCGGATGAATGCTCGGGAACTTCGAGCATGCGGCATTCGATATTGGCGATATCGGACAGGCGTTTGAGATCTGCCATCGTCTTGGGTTTGGTCGACCAGTCCGAAACGAGCAGCCGCACTTTGACGCCGCGGGATGCAGCCGCAGTCAAAGCATCATCGAGTTCGGTAAATTTGGTTTTGTCGTAGTTGGTCGTTGCGTAATTGAGCAGCTGCACCGAAACCGAGGTTTTGGCCTGTCCGATGAGGGCAATCATCTTGGGCAAATCCCACATATCATCGCAGGGCAGCACCTCTTTGGGGCTTGCAACCGTTTCGATGTGCGTTGTTTCGCCTTTATAGTCGATATCGATGGCGCCTTTGCAGGCCGATTTGGTGATTGTGCCCGAGGGATCTTTCGCCAGTGCCCAGTCGATTTCGAAGATTTCCTTCATGGGTTCGACGAGCGCTTCAGGTCTAAGTCTGGCGCCCATTTCCGAACTGTGTTCCAGCGATCGCCAGTCGAAATTCTGCGACCCAAAATAGGCGGTTTTGCCATCGACGATGAAATACTTGGAATGCTGGACACCACCGCCGGTGATCTTGGTGTAATCGATGGTTCGAAGCTCGACATTGGGCATTTCAGCAAGGAGTTTGGGGAGCTCGGCATTGGCATCGGTATTGAGCTTTTCATCCACGATGAAGCGAATTTTAACGCCGCGCTGTGCGGCATTTTCGAGTGATGTCATGACCTGGTCGAGCCCGGTATTTTCCTTGGTGATGGCATAGTACTCAGAAAAATCGATCGTTTCTTTTGCGCTGTTAATGGCATCGATCCAAACGGGGACGACGTTGGCAATATGATCGTTGTCCAGCGAGGTTTCGAGCGGCCAGGATTCGTAAATCATCAGGTCGGCATTTTCCTGGGATTTGCGAAGCATGTCATCCTGCGTTACGGTCGCAATCGGTTTGGAAACTTGTTCTGGCACGGGTGCTTGTTCTGAATCTGCTCCTGCGGTTGCTTCATCTGCTGCGGTGGCAGGTTCGACCTGCTTCGGTGAACCCGAGGCACAGGAAGTCAGGGAAATTGCTACTAATCCAAGCCAAAACAAACGCATTTTCATTCCGATTCTCTCCATAATTGCACTACAATTATTTTGCCTAAAATGCATTTTTGCATTTCAAGGGCGTTTTCTTCTATAACAAACTGTGGCATTTGGTGTAGGAAAATCCGCCGGGGCACGATCGATGCCATCCTTGTTTTATGATTTTATTCCGGAATTTGTGCAAAAAAAGATTTGATCATGAAGCACAGTTTTTCATTCTTCATTTTATTAGCTTCCAGTTTGCTGGCGATACAGGGATGTTCGCTTTTTTCCAATTCGAGCAACCAGACCAATACGGCTGCTTCGGTGCAGTCGAGTGCAAATAGTTCGGGTTCTGCAGCACCTGCTGTCGAAGCTGGGGCGAGTGCATCTGCTGCGTCAAATGCATCCTCGGGCGTCGTAGGTCCGATAGATAATCCGCCGGTTTCCGGGCCTGAACTGCAGGAACAGTCCCTAAAAGATCTCAACGAAGCTCATGCTCAACTGGACAATGCCGCCTGGTCTCAGGCATTTGGACTGGCTACGGCGAGTTATGTCGCCAATCCGGGCAATGAGGCCAAATATATTGCCATGTATGCGGCATCCCAGCTCACGCCTATCGAATTAAAGCGCCTCGAGAACAAGGCAACGACCCACTTTGAACAGGCCATTCTCGGTGAACAGCTTCTCGTGGCCTGTGCTTCCCAGAAAGATTCGACCTGTGTGGAGGAAATACTCTCCAAAACGGTACAATCTCTCGAAATGCTGGGGGATCAGGAGCATGCTCAGCAACTCAGGACGGTCTACGGATCTCAGTCGGCCAGCATGCCGACGGTTGCAGTCTTTTTGCCGCTTTCCGGAAATGACCGAAAGATAGGGCGCGCAATGCTCGGTGCAATCATTCAGGCATCGGGCGTTTATCATCATAAAATGTTGCCTTTTGCATTGCGATTTTTTGACACCAAATCGAGTGTGCAGACTATCCCCCAAATCATGAGTGAAGCTCAGGCTTTGGGTGCAAATCTCATTCTCGGGCCAATCGATGTTCGCGAGAGCGCAGCAGCAGCCAAGGCATTGACAGGAGATACGGCGCTGATTTCCTTTTCCCCAAATGAAGAATATTTGCAGTATTCTTCGCGAGCCAATTTGTTCTCGTATTCACTCGATGGCGAGATGCAGACGCTGGCGCAATTGATCGTGAGCATCAATGGGGCAAACATTGCTGTCGTCGGTCCCGAGGATGTTTATGTCAATACAGCATCCCAAAATCTGCAGAGCAATTTGTCGGTTCAAAAGGTTTTCACGCTGACATTCCCTGCAGCTCAGACCGACCTCAGGGATTTGGCCAAAAAAGTCGCCAAACAGAATCCCGATGTCGTCGTCTTTCCAACCAGTTCCGATGCGGCAGAGCGCATTGCAAGCTTCTTGGCTCAGGAAAACCTCTGGTGCAAACGTCCGGGCACTCCGCAGCCCAATGCCAAAGTAGATGCACGCCGCTTTGTGACCTGCCTTTCGACGAGTGCGTGGTCGCCGATTGCCAAAGACCACGCTTATAAATTTATCGTCGATGCCATCTACCTCGATTATGCTGAGGCCGCCACGAGTGTGGATGCGCAGTTCAGTGCCAATTTCGAAAAGCTGTATCATCGTGCCCCTTCGGTTCATGAGGTGCTTCCCTATATGGCGGTTTCCATACTCAAATCTTTGCCGTCCGAATCCTGGAAAAATCCGGGGGAATTGCAAAATCGCCTGTCGGAACTCATGCCCGGCCACAAATATCAGATGCTTCCCGCGCTTCGTCAGGTCACATCCGATGACAGCGTATCCTTTGTCATGCAATCCACAATGGATTCCACGCCTTCAAGGACGATAGTGGCCCCCAAATGATTCGATACCGAACGCTTATATGGCTGTTCCTGGCCAGTCTGTCCCTGTTTGTCCCGTCCATGGCGTCGGCATTGTCCCTCGATGAAGTCGAGGGGAAAACCGACGAGGAGCTGGCCGAAGGACAATGGGAAGTTCGGCGTGTCAATGCCAACAAGAGTTCCAACCGATGCGGATTTCTGTCGATCCTTATTTCGACGGTATGGCGCGGTTACGGGCACTACTGTATCGACGACATGAGCAGCCATTATAAACTCCTGGGAATGGAAGGGGCATCTGTGGGCATGATGGCAACTTCGCTGCTCATCGGCTCTTTGTCCCATGATGACAAGGCACTGTCGGGTATCTGGAAATCCCTCTTTCATTATGGTGTGACGCTTTTTATTGCGAGCTACATTTTTGATGTCTTCGGCACTTTTAAAGGCAATTCATTTATATTGTCAGAGAATACCTTCGACCCCTATGGCAATACGGTCGATTTGGCACTGAGATGGCTGCCTTCGAGTGATTTTAATCTCGGTTTGCAATTCGCCTATACCTATCGGAATGAACGGTTTTGGGTTAAACCCTATGGTGATGTCAATATCACCAGTCTTTCGAACTACGCTTTGGGAGCGGATTTGGGGGTTGCCGTATGGTACGGTCAGCATACCCGAACCTATCTTGCAATTGCTGCAGACACCAAATTCGAAGATCATCTGGATAACGATTATAAAACGATCAAGTTCAATCCCTATATAGAGTTTTCTCTCGATTTGGGATCCTGGTTCGAACATCTCGCAAACTTCAGATTTATCAATCGACTGGGGGTCGGGGTCAGTTTTTATCAATTTAAATATGCGGCTCAATCGGGATTTAAAGATTATGATACCAATCTGGTGCTCGAATCTGCACTCAGTATCAACCCGATGCGCGATCTTAACTTCACGTTTACTTACCGCTATCGCTCAGATTATTATATTGGTCAGCTCAGTGCACCGAGCCGCATTTACCAGACCGTGCCCGTTCCCGGTGTTGGTATATTCTCGCTCGATTTTAACTTTAATATATCGAATGGATGGCTCGTCGATTTTGAAGCCAATTTCGGAAGTACAATCGATTTGTGGTTCGGGTTTGCCAAAAACTTTTAATACTGTTTATCCCGAACACAGGGCAAATAGATAAAATCGGTATTTGCAGTCTTTTTTACCATGTCGGGATCTTCTTCGTCTCCGACAATATAAATGCTGACGCCGTTAAATGAAATGGTATGGCCTCTTTGGGCATGGCCGATATGAAAAATGGCACTGATCTGGCCGCCGCCGATGACAATATGATCGCCTTTGGGCAATCCTTTATAATCCCGGACAATTGCTTCGAGTTCCGTATCGGAACTGTCGAGAAAATCATCGGCATAACCGCCATAACGAAAGCGCACCTTTCCATCTTTGGGGGTACAATAGAACTTGAACTTCATGCCATTTAAATACAATGACTGGATATTGACATCCTCGCCAAGCAGACGTCGGATTTCAGTTTTGACCGTTCCGTCGGGCTTGTTTTTATCATTTTCGAGCGTTTTTCCGGGTTTGCTCCCATCGATTTGGGCTTGAGGCGATGGGGTAAACAGAAAATAACCGATGATACAGCTCACCACCGCCAAAAGAATATATATCAATATGATCCAAAGAAGTTTAAATCTCTTCTTCGGATCATGATCGGAATTGTCGCTTAGATGCTTTTTTCCTGAATGGTGTTTGGAGTGGTGGGCTGATTTTTTCATTATTGATAATTGCGAATTCTGACGTCAACGCCGCTGTCTTTGAGCAGATCGCTGACTTGTTTCATATCCGTCTGGCCGTAATGATACGGGAATAATACTTTGGGCTGCACGGTGCGTGCTGCTTTATTGAGCTGCTCCGGTGTCATCGTATAGGGCTGATTGCAGGGCATCAAAGCAACATCGATATCTTTAATATCGGCCATTTCGGGAATATCTTCGGTATCACCGGCAATATAGATATTAAAATTGTCGAGCGTCAGAATAAAGCCGTTGTCACGCCCTTTGGGATGGTACTGCTCGTGTCCAACTGTCGTATTGTAGGCAGGAACTGCTTTTAAATGGATATCATCGCGGAGCGTTTTTTCATCGCCGTTGGCCATCACGTCGCCTTTGCCGTACATCCCGGCAACGCTGGCATTGGTGATGATGGTAGACCCCTCTTTGGTGAGTGCATCTATCGCCGTCTTGTCGTAGTGATCATAATGTTCGTGTGTGACAATAATATAATCGGCTTTGGGCAGCTTTGTATAATCTGTCACAACGCCATTGAGATCGGTTACCGGGTCAATTTCGAATTCCGTTTCTCCGTACCGAATGCGAAGACTGCCGTGTTTGATACAATAGAGTTTGATGTCTTTGCCGGATTGCGTTTTAAAGGCATCCATCTGAAAACCGTCTTCGATCGTCATTTCGGGCATGGCTGTGTTTTCCTCCGTTTGGGGTTCTGCCGTCTGTGGAACTTCTTCGGCAGTTTCTGTGGTGGGCGTCGTTTCGACTGTTTCGGGTACAGGCTCTGAGGCCGTCTTGGGGGCAGAACTGCAACCCGCAGCAACGAACATCAGAGTACTTATGCAAATCGTCATAAAAAGCTGTTTCATGTCAATACCTCATCCGGGAATGGTTGATTGTTTTTTTTTGCAGGGGGCCAAGCCCCCTGCGCGGCTACCTCGCCATGAGACGTGCGGATCGCACGTCTCTATGGCTCGCTACGCTGCTACCCCCGATGCGGGGACACCCCGCAACGCCCCGTCATGCAAACTATAATGTATAGAATTTTTCAAAAGCACGAATGCAATACTCGAGGTCTTTGACGCTTCCCGTTTCGCGTATGCTGTGCATGGCCAGAATAGCGGCTCCCATGTCGACGCCCTGTATTGGCATGGTCGAAGTGAAGATATTGCCCAAAGTGCTGCCGCCGGCGACGTCCCCGTGGTTGACGAATTTCTGGCAGGGAATGCCAGCCTCTTTGCAGATGGACGCAAAGACAGAGGCCGAAAATGCATCGCTGGCGTACTTCTGGGCTGCATTGAATTTAATGGCAGGTCCGTCTCCAAGCATCGGATAGCATACGGGATCGCTTTTTTCGGAATAATTCGGATGATAGGCATGGGCGTTGTCTGCACTTACCATAAAGGCATGTTCTATGGCTCTGTAGTAATCATCCATGCTTCCGTTCTGGGCTAAAATCATACGCTGGATAAAACTGGCCAAGAAAGGACTTGCTGCGCCCTGTTTGGTGTGTGATCCCGTTTCTTCGTTATCGAAAATGGCCAGGATCTGCGTTGTTTGGGGGATGCTGCCACCACTTGCTGTGAGCGCTTCGAGGCCTGCATAGACCATTTCGAGATCATCCAGTCGGCCTGCCGAGATAAACTCATCGTGTATGCCCAAGGTGCATGGCGCGGAGGTGTCGTACAGGTAGAGATCAAAATCCAATATTTGGTCTGCAGGTATATCGAGTTCTTTGCTGATGCATTGCAGCAGCATGTTCTTCTTTTCGAGTTCGTCCGCCACTAAACCGAGAATGGGTTGAATTTCTTTCTGGACACTGATCTTGGTGCCGTCATTGACCTGTCGGTTAAAATGAATACAAAGGTTGGGAATTGTCAGCAAAGGCCGTTTGATATGCAGAAGATGCGTGACGGGATGCATGGCATCCTGGCCTTTGACAATGACGCGGCCGGCAATGCTCAGAGGGCGATCGAACCAGGTATTGTAGATGACGCCCCCATAAGCTTCGACATTGAGTTTGACCAGTTTGTTATGAACACAAATATCGGGATTGGGCTTAATGCGGAAAGTCGGGGAATCACAATGGGCACAGATGAGACGAAATCCGCCTTGCCACATGGGATTTTGACCGATATGGAATGCATAAATGGAAGAATCATTTTTGGTTATATAAAACCGATCGCCGGGTGCGCATGCAATGAGAGAATCTGCGGGATTGAAAGCTTTGTAACCGGCAAGATCGAGGCGGCGTTTGATCTCGCGGCAGGCGAGGAAGTTGACGGGGGAGGCTTCGAGGAAAGAAATAAAATCGTTAATCATGGTTTGGCCTGTATTGTGAGAACGACAGAAATATCGCCAGTCAAAAAAGGAATAGACAAGCGAATTCAAATGGATTGTCAGAGTATGATGTCAGTTGCTTTGAGGCTTATGGGCGTGGATTCATATTCATGTGGAGCATAGGCCGCACGCTGAGATTATCATTCTTGAATTCAATGTAAAAGCGTGATTTCGTGTGACTTTGGTTCTGACGGATGAAAAGTTTTTGGTGTACGAGTGTGGAGAGCTTTGTGCCAGTAACTCTCATTCGAGCTTATAGCTTGTAGCTTGTAGAAGTCATCAAAGGCTTGCTGATAAATTGCGAATTCGTTGTATGGGGGCAATAGAAAATTAGTTAAATGATGACTGAGACGTCTGACGAATTGACAAATTATCCTTCAGAAAGGGATTTAAGCTTGATTCTAAAGCGGAATGATGATATGGGCGATACGTTTATGGGATTCCATAATGGAAAGTTCCTGTTGTTCGCGCAGGACAACAGCATTTGGATGAATTCGTTCGAAATGATGAACAAGGAGTGATTGTTTATGCGTAAGAGTTTGGTACTGGCTTTAGTGGCTGCGGGCATGCTTTTGGGGTGCGGGTATGACAATGGGAAGGAAGAGCCCGACAAATTATTGAAGACTTCGGCTGATGCAGCGAAAGATAAAGAAATCGCAATAAAAAATACAGATTTAGAAATTAAAAATAAAACGATTGATAGCTTAGAAGAGAGTTTGGCTAGTGCGAATACCGCAAAAAGAGAAATGGAGGAAGCTAAGAATAACGCAGAGGAAGCCAGGAATGAAGCAATAGATGCTAAAAATCAGGCAGAAAGTGACAAGAAGGATGAAGAATATAAGAGAAAAGAAGCAGAGAAAGAAAGAGATGAAGCCAAAGCAGAAAATGAAGATTTAAAGGAACAATTGGAAGCTTTAAATGCAGAAGATACGGAAGATCACTATGAAGATTTTCTGAATTTTGTATATACAGAATATATGAAGATGATCAAGACAAAGCAGATTTGTCTGAATGAAAAGACGGATATTGATAATTTGATGGTAATGGCCGATCTGACTTCTTACGTGACGCATGATACGGGTAGTTCATTGGCATCCATGGCCAAGGTTGTAAAAACATACGCATCAGATCCTGAGACAATCACACCTGTTGGCGATGATAATCTGGATGAGGTTAAGTCACTTATTGCTTATTTCCGCTCAGATTCGCTTATCTGGCCCGCAGCAGTTTCAATGATTCTTCAACAGCTGTTATATGCCGGTGTGTTGGATGAAACAACTTATAATGCCATAAGTGGACTAAGTATTGAAGAGTTGGTCACAGCGTTAAGTACAAATCAAACGTTTATGAGTGTTCCTTCGAATGTCTATTTGCTGGGATTGCTGCAGGATTCAAAATTTTGGAAATTACATGATCTGAATAAGAATTTCTCTATCGATAAGTCCATCTTTGGTTCAGAAACATTTTTGAATGAGATGGGAAAAACGACGATGTACTCGCAAAAGAGACTCTGTATTGAAACTTTGAATGGTGTTTCGAGCAGTATCGCTTTTGCCAGGTTTATTGCATCACCGGATATGCAGCTGGATGCCTGCATTCTGGCACCGAATATTTCGTCAGCTTTAGTGAATATGAACAAGCTGGTTACGGTTGAAAAAGCAGATAAAATCCTATATTCCGGCGATTATGATGCCATTCATGCATCGTTGCTGGAACCTCGATACCTTTGGCTCTCAAATGCGAGCGTTATGCCGATTGATGTTAAGCTTGGAACCGATGAAAGCTTGATATCTGATGGTGATGCAAAAGGTTTTATTCTTGAAACCGTCAATAATGTTCCGAATCCAATGTTTACGGACAATTTGATGGGTGATACCTATATTCATGCATTCCCCGCGGAGATTGAAGCCAGTATATTGGCACAGAATGAAACGAGTAAGACTAATAATGAAACTGATGTAGTCAGCCGTGCAAGAAATATTGTTGGTTTAAAAGGAGAAGAGATTTCAACGCGAATGAACTATCTCAAGACGGATGCTAAAAACACCGACTATGCTTTTACTCATACTTTCCTGTATGATATTAATGATAAACATAATTGTAATATTAATAATTCGGCTAAATGCAGATTTGATTTGGCAGTTGTATCGAAGAAAATGGAAGATTCCATCGCCAGCAATTCAGCTACAGTGAATACAGATGAGCCTTTTAGATGCGGTGGTTTTGTTTATAATGTGAATAAAATTAATGGTTACGTCGTGCTGCCGGATGGCTTTACCGGATCGACTTCGAATGTAGAAGCCTTAGGTGGTTCCTGCTCTTCGAATTGGGAATGTTTAGATGATAGCGGTGTCCTGGTTGGTGTTTGTGAGGAAGGAAAATGCAAACGTACATGTAATGTCACAGAAGATTGCGAAAAGAATTCCATTTGTGACAGCCATGTTTGCAGGCGCATTGAGAATTGTCCTTCAATGAACTTTAGTCATCTTGATTCCGGCTTGAAATCTAAGGCTGAAACAAAGTATAAAAACTCAAAATGTGTCAAGGTATTCTCACATACACCTTCTGTTTCTTTCGCGGATGCTCTTACGGGAGATGCTGAAATTAAAGACAGTAAATTAAACGAACCACTCCGTACCGGAGATTTTACATCGGATAATTACGTATTCACTATTCCAAACGATTCTTTGGATAGAGGATTGAGTTTTGGAATGATTACCTATGCTACAATTCGATTCATCAATCTGTTATCAGCAGCATCGAACAATTTGGCAGAGTGCTTCAGACCTGAAGCTTTAGAAGCCAATACCTATTCCTATAATGGCCTGGCCGGTTTGGATGGTGGGTATAAATATTTATCTGATTATCATTATAGCTTCAGCAATGAAACACTTAGCTCAAGCGCCGTCTTTACTTTATGTTCAAATGGCACCAATGATATGGAATATGATATGATGGCTTATGCAATCTATCAGTATTATGTTAATTACAATTATAATGGCAAAGATCCAAAAGATAATTTAACACCGCAGCAGGCTGTTGATAAATTTAATAATCTTTCTCTGAGTCACGAACAGAGAATTGAAGCTATTACTAAGCTTTATCATGAAATCGAACTTAAATTACGAAATAAGAAAGATGATGAGGGCGGAACTTCTTCTGGTGGTGATAACTCAGAATCATCTTCAGAGAGTGGAGAAGAACCGGATGGCTCGAATTCATAAACCTTTAGTATAATATTATTCATAATCATTCACAAAACATAGGAAATCAACAACATGAAAAAATACATCACCTCTTTAACCGCCCTTTCTTTTTCAGCCCTTTGCCTGGCAGGCGCTTCGAATGCCTTTGCCGATTGTGATCTGATGAACTCGCCCGAGTGGGATGAGCTCAGTTCTCAAATGGCGACGGCGTATGATATTGGCAATTATGAATCAGCTCTCGGTTATGGTAAACGTTTGACATTGATTTGCAATCGTTCGCCGATCGTCAATTTTACGATGAGTGAAATCTATCGTAAAATGAACAACGAAAACGAAAGCTACAATTATGTGAAACGTGCAACCGAGTATTTGCTGGATTACCCGGTGCCCCAGGCATTGACTGAGCGCATCTGGATGCGCCGTGCCGAACTTGAACTTCCTTACAAAAAGCAACTCGAAGATCTGCAAAATCAGCTTGCCACCGGTACCGGCGAAATCGGCAGCAAGCAGCAACAGCTGCAGAATAACCTGTATACGACCGAGATGAAACTCGAACGTGCCAAACAGCGTCGTCTTGAAATGCTCAATTCTCAGCTGAAATTATTGAATACGACCAAGTGGATCGGTGCCGGTACCGCCATCGGTGGTCTGGTGATTGCCGGTGCTGGTGCAGGTTTGATCGGTGCCAATTATGGGGACGCACGCGATGCCTATAATGATGTCAAAAATTCTGCTAAGAAGATAAAACCTTTTGATAAAAAGGATAAGATGGTTCACGCCGGTTTGATTCTTTTGGCCGGGGGTGTCGGTATGGGGATTGCCGGGACTGCAGTTGCGTTGTATTCGTTCGTTAAAGAAAATCACATTCGCGATACGAATAAGGATGTCTTTGAGGATACCGCAGAGGAAGTCATCGCACCGCCTACTGCGAGTGTTGAATTCAATTTCGATGTGTCGCCGAATTCGGTGGCATTCGGCATGACATTCTAATTAAAAAGGCGGCTTCGGCCGCCTTTTTAATTAGGAATGCGGAATGCGGAATGCGGAATGCGGAATGCGGAATGCGGAATGCGGAATGCGGAATGCGGAATGTGGAATGCGGAATGCGGAATGCGGAATGCGGAATGCGGAATGCGGAATGCGGAATGCGGAATGCGGAATGCGGAATGCGGAATG
>JAGACY010000099.1 GCA_017613855.1 Pseudomonadota bacterium | reverse complement strand
TTAATGCGGAATGCGGAATGCGGAATGCGGAATGCGGAATGCGGAATGCGGAATGCGGAATGCGGCCGTGAGCATTTCCTGGTAATTACAAATTACACATTCCTCATTAAACATAAAGCGCCGGTTCTACAATCCCCATATTGTTAAACAATTTGAGGAAAGTGTTCCTGGGCGCAAAGCGCGCAGCATGCAGCCAGAGCTGTTTGAGCATAGCATCGGGTTCATCTTCGTCATCGTTGGCTTGTGCGCAGATGGCATGCATCATATCGGCAATCGGACGCATTTTGGCACACAGTTCGTCCCAGTTCATAGCGAGTGCATTAATCGTATGCCGAAGCGCGACGCGATCTTCGAAATTCTCATCGGCACGTTCGAGCCAGTCGAATTTGAGGCCATCTTCGAGCAGAATCTGCTGCAATGTCCTTCTTAAAATCTCCTTGGGCGGCTGTTTATCGGCACAATCTTCGGCGGAAATCTCTAATGCTTCGAGTTCGAGCGCCGCATCGAGAATCAGTGCAATCATCTGTGCATGCTGAACCGGCAAAAATGCAGGCATATCCGAGGCTGCATTGGCATATTCCCTGACCGTAGCCAGAGAATTGGCATTCGGGCACAGGCGTTCAGCAACTGCGCGCCACGCAAAGGCTTCGCACAATTGAGCGAGTTCATCTTCTGTGGGATTGGTATGCTGAGGCATGCGCGGCGGCATGGCTTCCTGAAGTGCATCCAGAAAAGCTGCCGGCATAGCATGACCGAGCGCATGTGACGTCGCGATATCCACTTTGAGCGCATACAAATCGACTTCGAGCGATTGATGTGCTTCGCGCAAATCCCCACGCAAATTGCGGGAAATCTCATCCAAATCGAAGAAGACGGCATCCGGCGTAGGACGATTTTCGCCGCACGATGCAAACAAATCCAGTCCGGGGAGTTCCTGCAGCAATGCACAGCAGCCGACATCGAGCATCGACGCACGCTGGCGAACGGCATCAAAAAGTGCATTCGACCCCAGTGCCGCCATTCCGACGACGCCGTCCAACTCACCATCGCCCAGCGACTCATCAATCTGCGCACGGTACGATGTCCCGGCCGATTTGACACAAAGACAATAAACGGTCTCAAAACCATGGGCATTCAGCGCCGGAACCAGTGTGCGCTCGGCATATTCGCGCGTTTGCTGTTCAACAACGATGGCAATGCGTCCTTCGGGCCAGATTTGTTGCAGATATGCATCAAAATGCGCCTGAATGCCGGATTCATAAGCCAGCAGCGTAACCGCTTTCGGGGAAAGATTTTTTTGAAGAAAATCGGATATTTGCATGATGTTTCTCGTTATTTTTTAACGCGGGCTATTCGGCTTTCGCCTCATACGCCCAGCGGGCGCGGCTATTTCATACACCGCGCCATCATTTGGGGATGTGCTGTGCATCCGAGGGGGGAGCGGCGTATTGCAGCGGCGCGCGGAAGCACGACGCAAAATAGCCGCGCGGGGGGACACATCCCCCCGCATATAAGATCATCCAAAAAGCGCTCTGCGTACCATGTGCGAATCAAAGACTGCACCTGAGTCAAGGCTAAAACCAATCACCCACAGAAAAGACGTTCTATGAAACGCCTGCGGCAAAATCATACACTTACCGCATCTAATTGTCTATAAGCCATGTGTTCCATTGCAGAGGAAATGTCGGAACTCGGTACGATTCGCCGGGCAGCATCCAGATTTGGCCGAAAGTAAAGGGATCGGGCCATTGATACTGGCTCGTAGCAACCGAATCAAAGCCCGATGCATGAATATCGTGCTGACGAACTGTAAATCCGATACCCAATGCGCGACTGAGCGGCTGTTTATCCGAGTTGCGGTAAAAAGACGACGGCACAAAGACGTCGACATGATATCCCTTTTTGCCTGGTGTCACCTCGATTTTCGGCATGGTATGCCAGTGATGGCGCGACGGCGTCATGGGAACGACACAACCATCCGACGTAATGGCAAGCCCATAAACATCATCATCAATGCTGTGGCGGTAAGGCTCATTCTGATAATTTTTTTCATATTCGAGCAGCCAGGATATTGGGGAATCACGCTTGATTTCAAGTGCCGGGTTCAGGTCAAACCATAACTCAACATGATCGGCGAGTTGAACCGAAAGCTGATCACTGCATGCACCAGGCCGTGTAATATCATCATCCCGCAAATCAAGCGAAAGATAGAGCCCATGCGTATTCCAGCTTAGACCATATCGAATGGGCGCATGATTCGAAGCATCGGCAAAACCGGCACTCATACCAGTCTCGAGGGTCTGCGGCATCGGGGGAAGCGTTTCATTGCGGGGGGCAAACAGCATGGCATACGATGCTGCGCGCCTCAGAGGCGGCATATACGGACCGTCAGGAAGTCGTTCATACGTGCGGGATGCCGTCCGGGAACGGAAATCGAATGTATTCGACTGCGAAGAATGCGCCTTGGGTTCGGATGTTTGAATCGAATTCTTCAATACCTGCGGCGACCAGTTCTCATCAAAGAGAATATCATGGCATTCATGGATGTTCCAGGAAGCAATCTGCCAATCCTCACAAAGCGTCATCCCCTGATCGAGTGCTGTAATCTGTTGGGAATACTGCTGAGTCTGCGCATTGTCCTTGGCAGTCTGCGCACGCTCGTACCTCAGCATCGGCGTGACATCCTCATCAAAATCGTAGATGCTCAAATGCTGAATGATTCTGGAACTCTCGTCCTTACTTTCAGACAGCGCCGCAATCTCGAAAGTTTCATCATCATTCACATCGACAAAATAGTAATCGATGATTTGCAGATTACGCTGTTTGAGTTTGTTTTGGGTACGCAGTGCCGCCTTGAGGTAAAACTCGTTGAGATGGGACAATTTCGAAATATTGTCGACTGTGAGATTTTGCCTCCATTGCGGGAAATCGTTGCCAGATACAGTCTTTGTGGATTTTACCTGATGTCCTGCAGGAACCCTTTCTGGTTTATGCTGAGGCGGCACAATCGTTTTTTGTGGCATTTTGATGTGAATCCAGGGATCGGACTGTTCGAGATGAGCTAATTCGGATCCCTGACGTGGATGCGCATCCGCACAAGGCACGGCAAATACCGGCAGCGATGCCAAAACAAAGAACAAAGAAAGGCTGCGATTCATAGGACTAGACAAAAAAAGGGGCATGATTGCCCCTTCTGATCTAGGCCAGAATGACTATCCTGGCAAATATTCGAGGAATTCGCTTCTCTAAGTGGATTCTTCAATGAGGTGAATGGCATTTTCGATGTCATCCGCCAAAAGCTTGAGGTTTTGAGGATCTGTTGGGGATTCTATGGCAACGGAAGCCTTATTGATCAGAGACAGTGCATAGGAGGCAATCGAATCGGGAAGCGAATGCTGCTGTATGAGATTGCGGAGTTCCTGAACGTCATTTTTGAGATGCGCAGCAAGATTGCGGGCTTCTTCCCCCATTTTTTCGTTGGCCAGATAATCGGCATTTTCCCGGAACATCCGGTCGATTTCATCTTGCGTGAGATTGGATGATCTGGAAACGGAAACGACGTGTTCTTTCTGGGTTTCGAGATCCCTCGCCGTGACATTGACGATACCGTCTGCATCGACATCGAAGGTAATTTCAACATCGACCTCACCAGCCGGTGCCGGACGGATTCCCGAGAAAGTGAATTCGGCGAGTACCTGATTGTCGGTGGCTGCGTTATGTTCCCCTTGCAGCACGACGATTTTGAGCGAAGTCTGATTGTCAAAGGAAGTCGTAAAAACGGTGGTATTCGAGCAGGGAATTGTCGTATTTTTGGGGGTAATGACGTAAAAATTACCGCCATGAACGGCGATTCCCAGATCGAGCGGCGTGACATCGAGCAGGATGTGCTGCATCCCCTGATGAAGGAGTTCATCAGCCTGAATCGCCGCACCGATGGCAACCACTTCGTCTGGATTGATGTTTTTGGCAGGCGTCGTATGGAAAAATTCGCTCACAGCCATCTGTACCAGGGGCATTCTGGTCATGCCGCCAACGAGCACAACTTCATCGATGTCATTCTGAGTGACATTGGCATCCATCAAAGCAACCTGACAGATTTTGAGGGTACGTTTGACGAGATCGATGACGAGATTCTCAAACTCATCGCGTGTGATTATCGCATTGAGATGCAGTGCAGTCCCATCGGCTGCCGTTTGAATGAAGGGAAGATTGATTTCGACGGAGGGCAGCTGAGAAAGATCGCATTTTGCCTTTTCGGCGGCGATCTTCAGGCGCTGCATAGCCATCGGATCTTCTCGCAGATCAATGTTGTGTTCACGGGCAAAAATTAAAACCAGATGCTCGATAATTCGATTGTCAAAATCTTCGCCCCCAAGGAAGGTATCGCCCGTCGTCGAAAGGACATTAAAAACGCCGTCATCAATGGCGAGAATGGAAATATCGAAGGTACCGCCACCGAGGTCAAATACGGCAATGGTTTGTCGTTTCTTGGTTTGGGTTCCGTAGGCAATGGCTGCAGCCGTCGGCTCATTGATAATGCGCATCACATCGAGACCAGCAATTCTGCCGGCGTCGATGGTCGCCTGTCTTTGAGCATCATTAAAATAGGCGGGAACCGTAATGATGGCTTGATTGATGGGTTCACCGATGTAGTCTTCGGCCACCTGACGCATTTCACTCAAAATCATTGCCGAAATTTCGGGAAGTGAATAAAGCCTGTCCTTCATTTTGACGCGGACATCTTCATGAGGACCTTCGACAATTTCAAATGGCAGTGTGTTCATGCACTCCTGCACTTCGGGATCGCCGATGCTCCGGCCTATCAGTCTTTTGGTGGAATAAATCGTATTGGTAGCATTCGTAATTGCCTGGCGTTTGGCAAGCTGCCCAATGAGGCGTTTGCCTGATTCTGCGATAGCCACGATGGATGGTGTTGTCAGATAACCGGATTTATTGGCAATTATCATGGGCTTGCCATTTTCAACAATGGCTACACACGAATTGGTTGTTCCGAGATCGATACCAAGGGCATATTCCGTCATTTGAAAATATCCTGCAATTATGATTTAAGTTTAGACTGCAACGTGGTGAAAGCGCCTGTAACAGCCTTAAAAATTGCCGCAATTCTTGGTGCAAAGGGACCGATATTTTTTCTGAAATATCGGTCAGGGTGAAACTGTTTGGTTCGAAGAAGATAGGCCTGCCGCACATCCGCTTTAGTGCACTGTCCCTCTGTCAGCCCAAGCAAATCATAAGGGGACAGCGAGGCAAGATTCTGATGCAGATACTCTGTAAAGTATTGCATCTCCAAAGAGAGATCGAGGTTCGAATCCACCAGGGTCGGCTGAAACAGTTTAAATGAATTCATGAGCCGTGGAGGTAAATATTGTGAACAAATCTCATCGCTAAACGATCCCTGGGCCGGTTGCAATGAAATGCCAGCATTGCTCAAAGATGAAATGCCATTCGATGACTGGCTCCGTGGGGGCTGAGATAAGCCTGCACGCAAGTGACTTCTGCCCAAAGATGAGGATTCGTATGCATTTCCCGTTTGATTCCGGGTAACACGTTCATTGGTCTGACTTGGGCTGTTCCAGGTTAACAATCCCAGTAACCGAAGGTGAATAAAGGAAGCTGCCAAATCGGATTTGGTTGCAGGTATAAAGGAAAGCATGGATTCAAACGTGCGCAGCCCATCCGTAAAATCCAATACAACCCAATCCAGAGGGGTCAGTTGGTCATAGTCGGGATTCTTGACTGAACAACGGCGCGCGATCGCCTGTGCATCGACATTTAATCCTTCTGCCATCTTCAAGCCCCTCAACGAAATCAATCCACCATGTGTGAACACACACGCTCTATCATCTCACAAATCGCTAAAAAAGCCAATTCTAATGCACTATCGATTGTGCATTCCCATGGGATTTGCCCCCCAAATGCTGCCTCGACGATGGCGTGTCCTGTATGGTGAACAAAAATAATTCCAACTTCCGCACGTCTAATGTCGAATTCCTAATTGCACATTGCACGCCGAATAAGGTAGGACATACACGCACGTATGTACCACTTGTGTGCATGCATTCATCAAGGAGTTTTTATGGACGATAATCAAAAACCAAAACAAAAATTCTCGGAAAGCATAAAGACGATAAAACCTGCTTTCTGGCTTGCCAATGGCCAGGAAGCCCTCGAACGCCTCGGCTACTTTGGGATTCGTGCCGTTCTGCCCCTCATGATGGTTTCCGTCGGAACCGGCGGTCTCGGATTAACCATGGGACAAAAAGGCATCATCTACTTTATCTGGGCATTCATTCAATGCATGGTACCGATGGTTTCGGGCGGCATTGCCGAATCTTTCGGATACAAGAAATCCCTGATTGTCGCCTTTTGCATCAACACACTCGGCTATTTGCTCATGGCAAATATCCTCAATGTCGCGGAGTTCATATCAGGCGCAGCCACGCTCAATCCATCTCTCAATTTCTGGCTCATGATGCTGGCCGGATGCACCATCGGACTCGGAACCGCCCTCTTTAAGCCGCCTGTCCAGGGCGTCGTCGCACGCTCTCTGAATGAACAAAATTCAGGTGTGGGCTTCGGATTCTTTTATTGGGTCGTCAATATCGGCGGTTTCCTCGCACCGATGATCGCCTCATTCCTGCGCGGTTCGGATGAAACCCCGACATGGCATTACGTCTTTTATGGCGCAGCCTTCGTCACCCTGTTCAACCTCCTCATTACCATCCTTTTCTTCAAAGAACCTGAGCACATCAAAAAAGAAGGCGAAGAAGAAGAAGAGCATAAAACCATGCTGCATGTTCTGGCCAAAACCATGGGCATCCTCTGGAAAGACAAGAATATGCTCCTGTTCCTGCTCATTGTTTCGGGATTCTGGCTCATGTTCATGCAATTGTGGGATTTGCTGCCCAATTTCATCGACGAATGGGTCGATCGCCGTGCCGTTGGCCAGGCTATGCCTCAATGGGATTTCATTAAGAATAATTACCTCGAATCAAACGGCGCACTCAAACCCGAAATCATCATTAACATCGACTCCGCAACCATCATTCTTTTGGTCTTGCCGCTCTCCGCACTGTTTTCACGTTACAAGATGATGACCGCCCTCGTCCTGGGAATGATCATCTCGGTGATCGGCTTTATTATGTCCGGCATGACCATGTCCGGCGGTCTGTGCTGCCTCGGTGTCTTCATCTTCGCAATTGGTGAAATCATCTGCTCACCCAAATTTAACGAATACATCGGCATGACGGCCCCAAAAGACAAAAAAGCCATCTATATGGGATTCTCGAATATTCCCTTTGCAGTTGGCTGGGCCGTCGGCAATCTCCTCTCCGGCTTCTTATATGAAAGCTTCTCATCCAAAACCGCTTTTGCCATGGACTGGCTCACCAAAAAAGGCGTGAAAGCGGCGGATTTCACCCATCTTAATTTCGATGGTGCCCAAAAATGGCTCGTGGAACATGGCGTTTCTGCGACAGATATCCCAACCAAACTGAGCTCCAAAACACAGAGCCTCGACGAAATGACGCAATACCTCACCCAAAAGGGCATTGCAGATATCCCGACAGACGAAGCCAAATTGCGTTCATTATTCGACAATACTCAGGCGAGTGATCAGCTTCAGGCAACACTCGACATGATCAGCAATATGGATAGTGTGCCCAATCAGGTTCCAATCGAATACTTCGACACCAACGGTTTGCTCAGCATCATTCAGAATCATGAGCACCTGACCGATTCCTTTGCTGCAACCGAAATTCTTTGGAATGCTTATGATCCCTGGGTGATCTGGATTATGCTCGGCGCCATCGGGACGGCTTCCATGATCGGCATGATCGTTTTCTATTATAAGAGTGGCATGCACAAACAGGAAGTTTCATCGGACGACAGCGACAGCGAAGAACAGCCCGCAAAAACGGACGACAATCATGATGAAGATCTTCCGGTTGAAAGCTACGACGAAAATACCGATGCCTCCGGCGATGACAAATCCGACGATTTAAACAAGGATGATGTCGAGAATATCACAATAAAAGATTAGAAGCCGACACAATACGCATCGAAAATCCCCATCCCGTATGGGGATTTTTTTTGGCTCACTTCATATCCACGTTTGTTTAACACAGCCTTTTTTACAGCCGAATTTTGTTTTGCCCAAATAAACGAAAGGCCAACGGGAAATTCATTCCCATTGGCCTTTAGTTCTCATTGCGCATTGCGCATTGCGAATTAGAAACTCCATCCCATCGACATTCCCTGGTATTCGGGCGTGAGATTGAAGTTCACCTTAGGCATATAGGCAGCTTCTTCGACATTGACACTAAAGTCATAGAGATAACCCGTGCAGAGAAGCGCAATACCAGCAGCCGTCAGGAAACCGCCGCCTGCAAAAAGCACCCAGTCTGCGATATAGAGCGCATCGGCCTTTTTGCCAATTTCCTTGTACCCGGAAGGCTCGTGATGTTCCAATTTCTTTTTAAAGTCTTTTTCCGGCGAACCCTTGATGGAAAAACTCGTCCAAATCTGCGTCATAGTTCCGGCAAGGAGTGCGGCAACACCGACACCAAAGGTCGTCCAACCGGCAATTTTCAGGCCTTTGCGGATGGCTTCAGGGTCAGTGGCAACTTCCATATCGACATGGAGTTTTTCGGTCATGCCTTTTTCGATGGTGACTTTGACCGCATCGGCTTTTTCATAGCCATCTTTACGAACGGCAACGACGTAGTTACCGGTCACCAATTCGATGGGCGTAGCGCTTTGTTCATATTCGGCAGTCATGCCGACGCGTTTGCCGTCAATGAAGACGTCAGCACCGGGAATATTACTTGTGACGATGAGTTTTCCCATGGCCCCGACGACGATTTCCTGCGCGATTTGTTCGGCAGCACGTTTATCGGTAATTTTGCCTTTGACCTCACGGAAAATACCTTTTCCGCTCACATACCAAATGACGTGTGCTTCGCCGCCGTCTTTGACGGAACCAAAGATCATCGACGAAGAACCGAGTGTTTCGCAGGCTGCATCGTAGCATGCAATGGCATCACGATCGCATCCCGTAACCATCTGCATTTCGGTATACGTAATGTCACCCGCATTGTGATCGAGATCATAGTTGGGAGCTCTCGAAACCTGTTCGCGAATGGCCTCAAACAACGCTGTTGTTTGCTTGTTCACGTTGCTACCAAGTTCATCCAGTTTCATAACAGAAACAGTTTCAGCAAATGCTTCTGTCGTGGTGAACAAACAAATACTGGCTAATGCCAAACCGGCTATTTTGTTTAATTTCATGACTTTCCCCTAAAAAAGGTTTGATGTCTCATTCGCTACCGCTACTACGGCTCGGACTATTCTATCACATTTTATTTGAATAGACAAATCAGGATTATACTCATACACGATACGCGATAAATGCGCAATCTTCAAAGTTCAGCGTGAAACGATGCGGGCATGCTCCCTGTGATTCCTAAGCATCCTTTTTTTTTGCACCAAGCCGTGACTAAAAAAATTGCCGACGGGGCGTTGCGGGGTGAAACCCCGCATCGGGGGTAGGCGCGTATTTGCGCAGCAAATAGCGCCGCAGGGGGCTGTCCCCCTGAAAAAAAAAATTTGACTATGCTCATAAACGTGACTATGGGAGCTATCCCAAAGTGGTTTTCATTCTGGCTTATTGCGCTTTTGCGCTTAGCTTTAAGAATTCAGGACGGACCTGCGGGCAAAAGCAGTTCTCAAGTGCGTTTATTTTCATCTAAAAACCATCCTGCAGGCGATTGGATGATATCACAACCACATCCGGGATACAGAGGAGAACGTTTAAGATCCCTCAGGAATCACCATGACATTTTGCAAACTGAATTGCGCACGGCGCATGACATATTAAAAAAGGAGTTTCTATGAAAAAAGCCTATCGTCTGGGGCAGGTTCAGCCATCTTTAACGCTGGCAATCACAGCGAAAGCTGCCGCGATGAAAGCCGAAGGGCTTGACATCGTGAGTTTTGGTGCCGGCGAACCAGATTTCATCACCCCACAGCCCATCATTGACGCTGCCAAAGATGCACTCGACCAGGGTATGACCAAATATACACCAGTCGCCGGCATGCCAGCATTACGTGCAGAAATTGCCTCATGGTATGCGCGCGAATTTGGCGTTGAGACATCGGCCGATCAGGTCATCGTCGGCGTTGGCGGCAAACAGGTCATTTACAATGCCATCATGTCTTTAATTGATCATGGTGATGTTGCCGTCATCCCGTCCCCCTATTGGCTCTCTTATCCTGCCATGGTCAATCTGGCCGGCGGTACCGTCCAATACATCGAAACACGCGAAGATGATGGCTTCCTCATGACGCCGCAGATGCTCGAGAATGCCATTAAACTTCACCACCCCACACTGCTCATCCTGAATTCCCCCTCCAACCCGACGGGACAGGCCTACAGCGAAAAACAATTGATGGGACTGGCTGAAGTCTTAAGAAGGTATCCGGATTTAACCATCATCTGGGACAACATTTATGCCCATCTGACCTATCATGGTTTTAAACATGTTGAGCTCACCAAAGTTGCGCCGGATCTCAAAGAACGCATCATCGTCACAGGCGGATTTTCGAAAAGCTTTGCAATGACGGGCTGGCGTCTCGGATTTGCGATTGCCGACCCCGAACGTATCCGCGCCATGTCTACCATTCAAAGCCATTCCACATCCAATGCCACAAGCTTCGCACAGGCCGGCGCACTCGAAGCCCTTAAGCTCGATCGCTCAGTCATCGAAGCCATGCGCCTCAAATTCGAAGCACGCCGTGATATCATCCTCGAGTGCATCAAGAAAATCGATGGCGTTTCATGCATGGCTCCCAAAGGTGCCTTCTACGTCCTCTTAAATTGCAAAAATTTCTGCAATGTAGAACATGGCTTATATTGGATTCAGGACGACATCGATCTCGCCAAATACATTCTCGAAACCGGGCATGTGGCAACCGTTCCCGGCAGTGCCTTTGGCGCCCCCGGGTATTTGCGCCTCTCTTTCGCGCTGGATGAAGCTGCGATTCGCAAAGGTATCGAACGCATCGGCCAAGCACTGGATGCGCTCAAATAATCATTTCTGGTTCCTCCACACTGTGTGAGAGGGTTTGTATATTCAGGCTCTCAATTGGAGAGCAGTTTTCCTCCCCACACCGGGGATGGGATATTGTTTAATATCCCTTTATAATCTTCTTTATGAGGTGTTTTATGAAAAAAATTTGGGTTTTAGGTATTTGTGCGTGTTTAATGGGAATGACTGCGTGCGACGGTGATGACAACGACAACAATCATAGCGCTAAAGGCGCTATCGGAGCCGATTGCAAAGCTGCTGCCGATTGCGAAAGCAATTATTGCAGCGAGCTTGGGAAATGCGATAATGCCCCCACGGATGAAGCCAAGAAAGATGACGGCCAGGCCTGTACAAGCGCCGATGAATGCAAGAGCGGTGAATGCAACGATAGCAAGTGCGGCCCCAAAGCCACCGACCCACAGGTCGATGACAAGTGCAAAGACAAAGCAGAAGGCACTGAGTGCGGCGAAAACAAAGTTTGCAACGCGGATCACGAATGTGTCGATAAGACAGACACCGACCCACAGGTCGATGACAAATGCAAAGACAAAGCGGAAGGCACTGGGTGCGGTGAAAACAAAGTTTGCAACGCGGAACACCAATGTGTCGATAAGACAGAACCCGACCCACAGGCCGCTAAATGTAAAGATGAAACCGAGTGCCCGGATTCTCATGCATACGAGTGCATCGAAGGCGTTTGCGTCATCAAGTCCGATGGATCCGATCCAGAATGCAAAGACAAGGATGAAGGCGTAGAATGCGGAGATAACAAAGTTTGCAATGCCGAACATCAATGCGTCGATAAAGCGGATCCCAGCGTGCCCGTTGATGTGTGTGATGCCAGCGTTGATCCTTGCAAGGACAGAACGGATGGCAAAACAATTTGCAATGTCGTCAACAACAAGGCGGTTTGCGCAATTCGTCTTGGCTGCGATGAAGGTCAGGTCATGAGCGATGACGGCCTTTGCATAGCTCCGGAACCGCCAGTAACACAATGCGACAAAGCAAATCCCTGCACCGAAGAAGGCTATCAGTGTATCGATGGCTATTGCGCGTATGTTCCCAGCGACTTCAAATATGTCATGATCGAAGACCTGAGCAAATCATGCCAAGAAGCCAAGACCTGCGACAGCGAAGATCCCGGTGCCGATATCGATGCTGTCGCCCTCAAGAAAGGTGGGAGCAACGACAGTATTAAGTATGCAATAAGCGTTCGTGCTTATAGCCGTTCCGATGGTAAACAGGCAACGACTGACGATAAAGAGGCGGCTACCAATCCTTCAAGAGCTACCGGTAAACCGGATTCGTTCATCGCTTATCCTAATGCCGATGGCATTTGCTGTTATTTCAGCAAAGACGTTTCTGCTTCGGATACAGACAAACGCACTCGTACCACCGTTTCCCTCGGCGGCAAAGGCGGACGTCTTATCCTTGAAATGGAAGATGCCATTGAAGCGGGTGACGTCCTCGATGTCCTCGAACTCGGCAACTGTACACTATTTAACACCACACACAAGCCGGATGCAAAAGACTCAATGGCTGTCGCAGAAGAAATTCAGGTTTCCATTTCATCGACAGATTCACAAGGTGACGTCTGGAAAATTGTTGGAACAGGCAAGGGCAGCACGACAAACAAGGGAATCATTGGTTTCAACATCACATCCCAAATGCTTCAATAAAAGGTAGTTTTAGCCTGCCGGGGCGAAGCTTCACGTTCTACAGTTCAGAGAGCCACAGTATTCCCCCGGTCAAAGCCGTCACAATCCAAATGCGGCCAATACCAAAACAAATGCAAAGCGCCCGGTAAACGCGATAATCACCTTAATCGGGCAAGAATCATCCCGGAGTTGTGTTCAGCTCCGGGAAAACAAAAATCACCCCAAAAGTGTGAAAACTAATTAAAAAAAATATAGAATGCGGCGTTCCTGACTCTTTGGCTCACTCTTAACAGAGTCTGGCTTTTTATAAGGGAAATCATGGAAGAATTACGCATGACATTATATAAGCGAATATCAGATTTTCTGTTCGCTTCCTATCGCTGGGCGTGCATGGACAGTCCCACCGGCCTCGAACCCAAACCGATTGGACTGATTATCGACTTGCTCGAATACCAAAGGCAAAAACATCCCCTGTATGCCAAATATTGCGCCATGCGAGGGAGACAAGAGCGAGGAACTTCACTGCTCGATTATCCGCCGCTGCCCGTCGAATGTTTTAAACATGCGGATGTCTTTCCTTTCCCAAAAGAGCGCGCCGTTGCTGAGTTTTATTCAAGCGGCACGACAGAAGGCGTCAGAAGCATTCACCGTTTTCGTGATACCAGCCTCATGCTGCGCTCAAATATCTATGCTTTTACACAGTTCATTGCGCGCACCATGTCACCCAAAACTCAGGTCATCTCGCTGATGCCATCCGCCGAAGATAATCCCCACTCCTCTCTCGGATTTATGATTTCGTCGTTTGTCGAAGTCTTTGGCGCGCCGGGATCTGCAAGCTTTTTCTCGATGAAAGACGGATTGAATGCGGAAGGCCTGATCTCTCATTTAATCCAATGCGCCAACAATACCATTCCCGTTCATCTGATGGGACCGGCTTTCGCTTATGTCGAACTTCTCGATAAAATGGGAAATCGAGAAATCACAAGCGCACCAGGAAGCTGTCTGCTCGAAACCGGCGGTTATAAAGGGCGATGCCGAGAAATCCCTAAGACTGAATTGCGCGATGCCCTGAGTCAGCATCTGGGTATCGATAGACGCCATATCTACGGCGAATACGGGATGTGTGAATTATCGAGCCAGGCTTACGAAATTTGTGCGAGCAATACATCCGGCGAACTCCCCGAAGAAGGTCTCTATATCTTTCCCAATTGGGTGAAGTGCATCATTTTTAACCCCGATAACATGACCCCTGTGCTGCCGGGCAATGAAGGCCAGATTGCTATTTTTGACCTGTGCAATCTCGATAGTGCCGCCTATATTCTGACCGGAGATATTGGCATGCTGGTGCCGCTGAACGAATCTCTTAGAGCCAAAGTACCCGGTCATCCAAAACATGCCTTGAAATTACTGGGGCGTGCGGCGGATGCCATGCCTAAAGGATGCTCCATGTCCTGGGACGAATGGAATGCTTTGGGGAATACCAATGCCTAAGGGTGAAGCTAAAGCTAAAGTGAACTGATTACTAATTTGTAATTTGTAATGCGTAATTGGGATGCAAAACTAAAGGGCGACTCTTATTAATGCGGAATGCGGAATGCGGAATGCGGAATGCGGAATGCGGAATGCGGAATTGGAATGCAAAACTAAAGGTGAAGTCTGATTAATTCGCAATGCGCAATTCGCAATGCGCAATTGAATGACAATGCCTAAGGTTTAGTCTGAAGCTAATGACGAATGGCATTCTTAATTAGCAGTGAGCAATTGGGATGCAAAACTAAAGGGTAACTCTGAAGCTAAAATAACCATCATTTTTTAGGAATAACCTTGCCCCCCCCCTAACTGCTAACTGCTAACTGCTAACTGCTAACTGCTAACTGCCAACTGCCAACTGCCAACTGCCAACAATTCATTATGTTTAAGCATT
>JAGACY010000098.1 GCA_017613855.1 Pseudomonadota bacterium | reverse complement strand
CTATCACAAACGTTTTTTTGAATTGTATTTTAGTCAGATTGATATACAGCAAGCGGAATTTCTCGCTAGTGTTCTCAACATCAAATCTTACACCATTTTTCTGCAGACAGCACAAACGACCGATGAATGCCGCATCAAAGACGGTGTTTGTTGCCCATATTGTAAGCCTTCATATATACATTTAAGGGCGTGATTATAAAATATCTATGTAGTTTGAATAATACAAATAATATAAGAACGGATTTATTGATTGAATTTCAGGCAGGATATTCAACACGGAGTGTGATTTGCACGTCTTTGCCGAAATGGAAACAAAGGGAATGACCAAAACGGCAGATAAGTGAATACAACATCATAAATTGGCATACAGATATATTGCATTCATGAAGATATCGATTTTCATTTTCGTCATTCTGGGCATTTTGTAAACCAGGCAATGGCGAGAAAAAAAAGCGCCCGCGTATCGCAGATAGCGGGCGCATGGTCGGCGTATCGGCCGTGCCGATAGCCGACCGCCCGGCGCGTATGGCCAGGCCATAGCGCAGGGCAAACAAAACAATATGCCTAGAACCACAATTCTGTATATTGATAGGTATTTAAATCTTCTTTGACTTTATCGGGGTCTTTTGTATGTTCATAATTATAAACGCGATCCATTTTGATCACCCTGGTATCGTGGAAGTTATGGCAATTGCTTCCGGTTGTGGGTGTCTGATATTTCCATGTTGCATCTTTTTGCAAAGACTCGATTGTATAGGCAGAGAGATGATTGCCGCTCTCACCAACAGCTTCTGCAACATATATTTTATTGATCGACTTATCTTTATGTCTGGAGATTCCCAGAATCATCGCGACATGGCCATTTCCTTTTGTGCAGTAGTTTCCGTCATACAGACATATTTTCTTATCATTTTTATCTTTGCTGACCGTACAATAATAATGTCCGACCCAAAGCAAATCGCCGGCTTTGATATCGCTATTGACGGTCAAATCGCTCACCTTAATAAAGTCTTCATCTTTGAGCATATTCATTTTTGCAAATGCATGTTCATGTTTTGAGTTTGGATTTGCAATACTGCCCGTGACTGTAGCTTTCACTTTGTCCGAATCCTTCTCATCCTCTCCCCAGAACAGGCGGCATCGGAAATTCCTCACATAATTGCCTTTTTTATCGACACAATTGCCATTCTGAGCAAAGATTCGTGTAGGCCAATTGCCCAATCCCATGCGTCCATTGCTCAAAACCCAGCTCACAAAGCCGGAACAGCACAGCCCATTATAGGGATAGGGAACTTCGACATCATTTTCTGTAACTTTTGCTTTATCCTCTCTCTCTACCGCACATCCCCAGGGAACGACCGAATCCATTTTTTTCCCGCCGAGAATGACATTTTCATCTTTAAATGATGTGTAGCTATTGTAGGCTTTATTCATTAAGCTGAGACCATAGATTTTTACTTTATTGACATCCGCATTATAAGAGCTGCTAGCCCACGTATAGTTTGCGATCGTAGATACAGACAAATTCCCTGCATGTTTTTTTAAATTCGTATTATTATACAAACTGATGCTGGTATAGGGAATATCTTTTGTGAACTGCACGACCAGAAAGCGAGCGGCTGCCAAGACACTGGCGCGCGTGGCATGAAGGTCACCTTTTTCATCCTTATACATTGCCGGTTCGACAAAGTCTTTGAACATATCCGTGGTCAGTACCTGAGCCGTGTGATCATTATAATAACCGCACTCCATCTCACCTTTGGCATACGATTTATTATTATACTTCTTAGTCTTTTCATCTACACATTTATCTTTAATATCGCCCCCGCATTTATTCAGTTTATGTCCCGGGGTGATAAAATCTCTGACATCCTGCCGCAGCATTGTGAGGGTAAAGCCCCGTGCGGGCAAATAGGGTTTTAATTCTACCGTTGCCGATGCAGACAGCCCGCTGCTGTGTTTGGCGGTTACCTTTAATGTTCTGGCTGCATCCAGATGGTATTTTTGTGTATCGCTTGTATTTAAAACAACATTACTCTGAAGTGTAATGGTATGTTTATTCATATCGAAGTTGGCATTGATGAGATGCGGCCATTCGACATCATCGGTGGTATTTTCAATTTCCCAGTAAATGACCTTATCCTTGGCATCTTTATCGAGCGTGGCCTGAATCGTCACAGGCTCGCCATAGAGCAGCAAAGAAGCCTTTTCTTTATCGAGCGTCAATGATTTAGGGACATCTTCGCTTCCAATTGAATAATGTGTCACGTGTACATCGACGGCCGAAAGATCATTAAACGCCGCATCTTCACTCTGCGAAGGTCCGACCTTAATTTGATAGGAGACTTCCTTATCTGCCAAAATAGCATTGGTGCCGGTAATGGTGACCTGCTGCAGGTTTTGCCAATTCTCGTGTGTAAAAACGACCTGGCTTGCCGAAAGCGTTCCTGCCTCGGGATTGTCATTTGTCAAAGGAATGAGGACATCTTTTTCGGGCTCACGGTTTAGGGAAATGTTAAAATTCGCCGTTTTCCCAGTCACCGTCACCACACCCTCCGTAGGTGTGACTACAAAAGATGGCGAAACGGGCGGTTCGGGCTCAGGTTCGGGCTCAGGCTCAGGTTCGGGTTCTGAGATGTCTTCCACACATTTCCCATTGTAACAAATCAGATCATCTGCACATTCAGGATTGCATTCATCCTGGGGAGTCGGCTCGGGTGACGTGACTTGATCCTGACATGCCCCATCGACGAGAATCTGACCCTCCGGGCACTCGGCCGTTCCCACCGATTTACATTCACCATTTTGGCATGTTTCATCTTCGTTGCAGGCAGGATCGCATGTATCTATATCGCCGGTGGCCGGTTTTTCCTGACAAACGCCATCGACGAGGATCTGATTATCTGTGCATTGCGCAGCAGTTCTATCGATTGCGTCGTCACTGTCGCATCCATACAAACAGGCAGCAGCCGCTACAATGAATACCCATGAGCAAGACTTTTTCATACCGGACTCCTTTTAAAACCATAGACCATACAGGCTCATTCCTTACATCTATATACACGCTTTATTAGAATAGTAAAAAGAAATCGCCGTATGGCCGACGGCCATAGGCGATTTTTTAAGCATCGCATTCGGCGAAAGTCGAAAAGATGCGAACGCGATGCGTATTCGGCCTTGCGGCCGAATAGCACGCCTCCATTAATTAATAATGACGATATCAGAAGTACATTCATCGACCTCGATCCAGTCGGTATTATTGTCGGTATTGCATTCGATGGTGCTTGCACTGCCATGTTCATCGAGGTTCGAAACCATCAGGACTTTTTGCCCGGCGAGTGCTTTGAGTTCGTCTTCGGTGATCTGACAGCCAACCTTACCGCATTCACCGACACCAACGATGGTATTGGTATAGGAAGTACATATTTTTTTGCCGCGATGGTCAGGTGCATTTTCATCATAATAGAAGAAAGTCGCCGGTAAATTCTGCGCGACGGGCTTGGTTCCACGATTGCACAGGTTTCCGCTGATGACATGGATTTCCTTGCCTTCTTCGTCCAAAACCGGATTGCCTTCATCATCTTTTTTGACACCGCAAATGGAGCCGGCGATGAATCGACCGGTAATATCGGGCGCCATACCGGCACCGTATTTGCCCTGACTGTTCAGTCGATAGTTATTATATTCCGGAGCGAATTCCTGTGTTTCCTTGATCTTCTTTTCTGTGCTCTTTAACAACCAATTGTTGAGCCATTGGGCAGGTGTGGGGGCTTGTCCGTTATCTTCGATATTAATAATATTATAAGCGTGTTGATTCCAGATATTGCGCGATGAAACCCATCGGTCGAGACGATCGCGGAATATCATTAAATCAGAGAACCCGATGCCGGCATATTTTCGCGTTGCACGACATACTTTATAATCATTATTATATCCTTCCGGGCGTGTTCCGCGTGGTTTAGCCAATTTTCTGCCTTCGCCGTCCGAATTGACCATAAAACCAACGTCAGCATGGATCGGTTCTGCACAAACAAAGAGTTCCAAAAGCTCTTCCTCGCCTTTAGCATTTTTAATATATTGTGTATTACATTCGATATCTTCGGTACATGTACAGAATCCAATTGTTTTATTACAATTTTTAGATGTTGGGCAGTCTTCATCATCGATGCACCGAATGCCTTCATGAATCGGATCGACCGCATTGTTACCTGCCTCATTATAAGCCAATGTACCTCCTGTATCACTATAACACTTATTGTGATTATCAGAGCCCATCAGGATTTCAGCGCTGCCGTCATCATCAATATCGGCAACGACAGGTGCCTCAATTGAAGTTCCGGAACTGCGACGTGCGCTGAATAATACTTTACCGGTCAAACCATCATACACACGGGTGAAACATTCATCTGCATAGACCACTTCGGGCTGACCATCGCCATCAAAGTCAAACAACGTCGAACCCGTGGTACCGGAAGAAGCATCCTGACTCCAGCGTTCCCAAAGAACGCCTTTATCGGCACATTCTCCTGCTTTATAACTCTTGCATTTGGGGTCATAGACGCCAAAGTAACCCGAAGAAGCAATTCCTATTTCGGGCAAACCATCGCGGTTAAAATCTCCAATGGTGATTGGGCCGCCTTTGGCAGTCTTATCATTATCACTGGGAGGAAGCAGATTAACACTCATGATGGTCTGTGCCTCCAATACGCCTTCCGAATTTTTATGAGAAGCGTTCAAAACCAATTTCCCATTACCCGTAAAAGCATATTCGGGATATCCGTCCAATTTTGTAAAGTCAAAGTCTTCTGGGGTTGCGCCGGGAGTACCGAAATCGGCATAAGCCGTATGAGATCCTACGCCAGAAAAGCTCAATGTCTTTTCCCATTTACTGTTGGTTTTGTCCCACTTCCAAATGCCCGTACTTCTTAACTGAGAAGCAACGCCATCCGTATTGCGATCAAAATTGCCAAGACTGAAAGTGTCAGATCCCATTCCTCCTTTCAATACGACATATCCTTTTTCTTTATATTTCTCACTAAAATTAAAGACGCTGGTGCTCGTCACGACTTCCGGACTTCCATCCCCATCGATATCATACACAGCGGGTACCCATCCTGCAGGTGATTCGGCCGTCCATTTGGCTTCATGTGCCTTTTTGGATTCATTCCACTTATATATAATTAAACGATTATTGGTTGCTTTATAACTTGTTTCTGTTTTTTGTATTTCATCATCCGTAAGACTTGCAACAATGATTTCCATCAGGCCATCGCCGTCCAGGTCGGCAGCAGCAGGATAGCTGAATAACCATGTACCAATTCTGAAAGATTCGAGCGTTTCACATGTTTCCGGGTCAATGATACGAATGGCCTGTTCATTACCGGGGTTATAGCCTCTGTTTTTATAAGAATAGAAAGCGACTGTCGTTTTAAGATTTTTACTATTGCCAAAATGGCCAACCAGCGGATGCATTTCGACTTTATTTGCATTGGGCAATTGATCCGAAGGCGGCTGCCAGCGGCATTGCACGCGAGCCTCAAAGATGCCGGCTTTTGGCTTAATGCGACACATTTTGTCATGTGTGACCTCTTCATCATAAGGAATACAATGTCCTTTGGCCCCGCACGATTCTTCGAGACAGCAGTAGGAGTCTTTCTCGGTACATTCTGATGTTTCTTTACATTCCTTACCCAGAGGCGTGCACTTGGCATCCTTACAAATCAAGCCACTGGCACAAACCATATAATTCGATTCGTCACAGCTCTCATCTTCGAGCTGGATATCGATACATTTGCCATCGACGCAAGTCAGATTTTCAGCACATTTCAGATAGATATCATTGCATTCATTGCCTGCAGCGACATTTTCCTGTATTGCCCGGCAGTAGCCATCATAACAATTGAGTCCCAACTCAGAATTGCAAACCTGAATGGTGTCGCCTTCTGTGCAGGCCGCACCTTCATCGAGTTCTTCGATACAACTAATCAGACATTTATATCCTTCATGACAAAAGCTCTCTGCATCATCACAAAGTTCACCCAATTCCACATAATGCCCGCAGCTGCCATTATGACAAATCGTATTGATTTCGTTTGCGGCACAATCCTCATCGGTTTCGCAAGTGTCATTGGGAGTTGGTGGTTCGGCATCTTTGCATGAACCATCGCTGCAAACTTGTCCTTCGTTACACTCATCATCCACAGTGCATTCGGGGTCTGTTGTCACTTTTTCCTTGCACTTTCCGCCTTCGCAAACCAAATCCCCGCTGCACTCCGAATCTTCTTTGCATTCATCTTTTGGAGGTTCGGGCTCCTTGGACTGACATTTACCCGAGACGCATTCCAAATCATCCTTACATACATGTGCCTCATCACAATCATTGCCTTCGCTGACCAATTCGGCACAAACACCGCCTTCGAGACAAACTCCGGAAGTACACTCACTGTTAGATGTACATCCCTTATCGTCCGGTGTACTGCCACCCGACGAATCATTGGTGCATCCATAAAAGGAAAGTAACGCAATCACAGACAGGACACATAGTCTTTTCGCAGTCATCGTAAGCACTCCTTTTTTAAATGTATCAAAGATAAAATGGTGCACACAACAGTCTTGTCCAACCATTTTGATATTATTTTCATAATAAATTATTTTTTTTCATTCTTCAAATAGATCGTAACAACTCAGCTAGATTCTTAACTTGTTATCATGGAATATGCATTCCAAAACGCAAAACATAAGAGCGCGTAATCATTTAGTAATGATTATATTGATAGAATCTCGTTTTTCCCGAAGATCTGTCTATTCTTCAAATTCGTCGAAGAGTGTCGCAAAAGCCTTTGCCAACTCATCATTATCGATACTTTCATCGGAAGAATCATTCAATTCGGGGGATTCATCCTCGAGTGTATCGATAAATGCACACAATTCCTCATCCTGAGAGAACCTCGGATCATCTTTAAGGGATTCGGATAATTTGGGAATGAGATGATCTTCGGCAAACGCCTTAATAGCTTCATTGCCGATTTGTATTGCAAGTTCCGTCATGGCATCCGTAACTTCGCGCGCCATTTTGGTGATATCGAGCGAAGTTTCGGCAATTGCCTGAAATATTGGATGATCTGCATAACCGGCAGGAATACTCGAAAGTGAGACAGAAACTGGAGTCTGAGGCTTATCCTCTGCGGGTGAAGCAATGATTTCGGGAAGAACCGCCAGACCAGGCATGGTGTCACTTACTGACAAAACTTCTGCATTTTCGGACTGCAATTCACATTCTTCCGATTCTGCATCATCTGCCTCAGGTTCGTGTGGAATATCGGCAGTTTCGATGCGTTCCTGTTCTGCTTCGGGCGTTTCATCCGGGGCATTGAGATCTGCCTCGGGAGAAGGCGATTTATCGGATTTTTCGGGAGATTCGCTTGTCTGAGCATTCTGCGGTGTTGCATTGCTCCCAAAAGAGAAGCGATAGGTCCCCGGCATTTTCGAGAAATGATAGCGTTTTTTGCCATCATCCGGCATCGGGGCCTGAATATCCTGAAAGATTTGAGACAGCCGATCATCCGGCAACTGCTTCTTTGCAATGGGAAGCCGGATTTTGGCTTCAGGATTGCTGAGCAGCTCGATCAAGGCTTTTCTGTACTCCGCACTGCCGGTGCCCATGATATTCTCCCCACCGGCATCCTGAGACATGGCCTGAGCGACACTATTCTTTAATTGTTGCTTTGCCTGATCGAACTTGGTTTTAAGACTATCCTGAAAAGCCTGAAGTTTTTCAGGTTCCATGTGAAGCAACTGCCCAATCCAGGGGGCAAGCGGATTATCCTGTGCGACAGCGCCCGCGTCGGATGCTATCTGACTGCACAGTTGTGAAATACCCTCGAGCAAAGTATTCTCGATCGAATCGAGTGCCAGCAGATAAACCTTCGACAGCGCCGTCTGAGGATTATCGAGTTGCCCGGTATGCAACCCCAAAAAGATATCGTCCAGCTCAGTTTTGCTCATATCAATGGCGAGCGTCCGAGCCGGATCAATCGGATGAGGAGAAATCTTTTCCGGAGAAGTCCGTTTTTTAAGAGAACGCCTGGTTTTTGGCTGTTTTTTATTTTTAGCAGCCATTGTCTGATTTGGGGAGGACATAAACTAACTCCAGGAATTCTCTCGAATGATACCCAACACCTTAAACACAGCCGGGCATCCCTTTGCAGTAAGACACAACTTCCGGATTATGCGTTTTCCAGTAGAAGTGCTGTCAGTGCATCCAGTGCAAGATCCTCATCTGTCCATTTAAAGCCATAAAAAGCACGATTTCTCTTTTCGTAATTTGCTTTTTCGACCGCTTTGGAGAGACGCGGTTTGGCACCGGGTTGGCGCTGAGCCATGAGATCTGCCCTCGGAGCAGCAGACAAAACAGGTGAATTGTTTGGGGCAGGCGGTATACCTACCGGGCCGGGCTTAGGCGCAATCGCAGATGGCGAAAGTGCCGAAAAAGACTTGACCCCCACCGGTCTGGAAACATTGGCGACCTGCTGAGATGCACGCAAAATATCCGGTTTATTCTTATTGACAGGTGGAATCTGACCCACATCGGGAGACATTCCTCCGACCATGACCTGGGAATTCGTCGTTTTACGCGCCACAATCGGCTCAACAGAGGACGGCTTCTTATCCGGATCAATCAGTTCTTCGTACTT
>JAGACY010000097.1 GCA_017613855.1 Pseudomonadota bacterium | reverse complement strand
TGGTTACAGACTGCGTTAATTTGCAAATTGAGTGTTGTAAAATAGATAATAACTCAACTGTAGACAAAAGTTTCAGCAGGCTTCATTCTATATGGAATAACAAATAACTAACAACAACAGTAACAACATGCACAAAATGGTGCGTTGAAGTGAGTTGTTTTCTTTCGAATCGCAAAAAGCATTGATTTCATTTGGTTACCCCGTAAGATTAAAGAATTTGGCTGCAGTGCCCAATCCCTATGGTTAATCCCCTTTACCCGATTTCAATATCGGGCAACAAAGGCATGATTAGGCTAGCAACGTATGCTGCCTTTGTCAATCATGAATTGTTCTCGGTTTGCAGGGTGGCTGAAACTCGCCATTTACCCTAATCTGTAATATGCATTCAAAAACAGTAAACTTATGATAACATAGCGGTTTTCTTTGGATTGGTGGAGAAGGCTCTGGATATTCTTGTTCAACAATGGCCTTATATTGACCATTCAAAAAAGGGTTGCAGATTTGAAGGAATTTGTATGAAATTTCTCATTGCGATGGATTCATTTAAAGGCTGTTTGAGTTCGCTGGACGCGGGGAATGCCGTTGCACGTGGCATTCGGTGTGTATTTGCGGATGCGGAGATCGAAGTTTGTTCGATTGCAGATGGCGGCGAAGGGACGATAGATGCATTGGCAATGGCAGATCATGCGCAGCTGATGACATGCAATGCAGATGGGCCATATCGCGATCCTGTGCTGGCAAAATATTTGATTTTCCCAGGCAAGCTGGCTGTTATCGAAATGGCGCAGGCTGCAGGGCTGCATTTGACGCAGCGGCGCGATGTTTTGTATGCATCGACGTATGGGGTCGGCATGATGATTCGCGATGCAATTGAGCATGGCTGCCGCCGTTTTATTGTAGGCATTGGCGGCAGTGCGACGAACGACGGTGGTGCGGGGATGCTGCAGGCTCTTGGCTTTCGTTTGCTGGATGAACGGGGCAATTCTATTGAGCGCGGTGCAATTGGCCTTAAAAGTTTGTATTCGATAGACGAGAGCCATGTTCTGTCGGAACTGAAAGAATGTATCTTTGAGGTCGCATGCGATGTAACGGCGCCGCTTTTGGGAGAACATGGTTGTAGTCTGATCTTCGGACCGCAAAAAGGGGCGTCCCTGGACACGGCACGCGAAATGGACCACTGGCTTGCACATTATGTCGATATCATTAAGAAATATCATCCTAATGCCAATCCGAATGAAGCAGGATCCGGTGCCGCCGGCGGTCTTGGCTTTGCCCTCAAGATCTTTTGCCATGCAGAATTACAGCGTGGATTGCCGCTTATTGCTCAAATCCTTCATCTCGAAGAAAAGATACAATTCGCAGATTATATTTTTACTGGCGAAGGACAAATCGATGCACAGACCATGATGGGAAAAGTGCCTGTCGGTATTGCTGCTGTTGCAAAGAAATATCAAAAGCCTGTGATTGCTTTGGTTGGTGCGGTTTCGGATGACATCGACATCATCTATTCATTGGGAATCGATGCTGTGTTTTCTATCCAGAAAGGCCCCACTGCACTTGCTGAATCGATGCACCCGCCAATGGCACAAATGAATCTGTCGAATACAGCCGCGCAAATTGCCCGATTGATATGTGTGGCATCCAGGCATGAATAGGGGCTTGGAACTTTGGCGTGTCCGGGGCATAGCCCCGGAGCAATCGTAATGATTAAACCGCCAATGCTGCAATATCATCTTTGTGTGAATTGATATATTGGCTAAGATCTGTAATGATACGGCACAATGCCTCGCAATCGTCTTCATTGGTGGCATATTCCAGGGTGCCGCTCGTTTTGGTAATGACTAGAACTGTGTTGCCATCCTTGACAGAGACATCGCCTGTAAAATGATTGGAGCATGAACGCTGCTTCAATTCTCGCATAATGGGCGCATCTTCGATTTGTGTTCCCTTAAATACAAGCACATAATAGGAATAGGGGTAAACATAATTATTGACGGCAGCCGAAACCATGGAACATAAAATGCCAGGAATCTTGGCATGTACCGGGTATTTGATTCGAACATCCGTAAGGTAGGTTTCACCATTTTCGCGCGTCAGTTCAAACTCCATTTCCGGTTCCAGCTCACTGGTTTTATCGTAAATATCCTGCATATTCTGCTGTTTGAGTTCGATATTGCTACTTCTCAGTGATGTGCGGGTGGAATTGGATTCTTTAAAGGTTTCTCGATACCCTTTGCCATATTTAAGACGGATATATGCCCACGGTATTAAAACGAAATCGATTAGGACTCCAGCTGAATGCGGTTCACCAGAGAAGGCCATTGCACAGCCAAGAAGAATGCCGCCAATGAGGATAACGTAGTTCAGACACCCTTTGCGGACCGTGTCATCAAAATCGCTGTATGTCTCGAATCCTTTTTTCTTGTCGCGTGCATGCGCAAAGGTGTCAGGAATGTCATCTTTGGCTATGGTGCGCCAGCGTATTTCGGGCTTTTCGCTATGATTCTCTTTTTTAGGTGGGTTGATAGATCCCGGCGCGAGAAAAAATGGGGGAACTGCAATCAAAAGTGAGCCGACTAAAAAAGTAATTATACTCGGCCCAAGCAAAAACTGGATGATCACACCCAGAATAATACATACCAGGCATATTATTGTTTTGCTGTCGGACGATTTCATGATGGATCCTCCGTGTTATCTGTCACCGGTTTGTTCCAGGAATGGCGTAAAAGTTCATCATAACCGGCATATTGCCAGTAAAGCGGGCATGCCCCCTGGCATGCGGTAAATGCATTGCATCCCTTACAGGATTCATGCGCAAAACACTTGTTCTTGATTGCCTGTGCCCGTTTGTTGAACCAGACATCATGAAAGCCTTCCGTCAGCAGATTGCCGACTGGTTCGTCCCATGATGAACAGGGCAAAACATTGCCGTCGGGATCGACTGAAATCAGGCCGTCACAGGCGGCACAATTCTTATTTCCGAGGCCGCGTGCCAGGGTATTGTAGATACACATGGGCAAAGGCGAGTACCATAAAAAGTCAATTTGAGCTTCAAAAGCGGCTTTTCGGATTTCATCCACAAAGGGGGCGATTTCTTCATAAGAAATAAAGAGTGCATCCGCCTGTGGACTCCGTTTGGTTGGAATGAACAGATTGACCGACATGCGCACGCATCCCAGGGACTTGCAGAGCGCAGGCAGGCGCGTCAGGGTATCGATATTCATCCGCGTGGACGTGGTATTCGTCTGAATGGCAATTCCCGCATCCCGCAGGTTGTTGATCCCATCGATGGTTTGTTTCCATGAGCCTTTTCGGCCGCACAGTGCATCGTGAATCGCTTCATCCGGTGATTCAAGGCTGATCTGAGCTGTTCTGAGGCCAGCATCGAAGAGCGATTTGGCCCTCTCGGGAGTCGCCAGTGTCCCATTGGTTACGAGGTTGATCCGAAGCCCCTTATCACACGCATAGCGCATCAGGCTTTCGAGATCCTTGCGCATCAAAGGTTCGCCGCCGGTAAACGAAAAGAACGGAATCTTGGCTTCATCCTTAAAAATATCAATGATGCGCTCGAGCTTTTCGGTGGCAATATCGGGCGAATCGAGACGTCCGGATGCACCGTCGCACCCGGCATAGCAAAACCGGCATCGGTTATTGCATCGATAAGTGGTTGCAATTTCGCCGAGGATTGGCAGCTTCGTGTAATCAAATGTATAGGGAATGCGAGAGGCGTGGTGCTCTTTGTTGCTGATGGCGAGTGTAATATTCTGGAAAAAACGATCAATCTGAAGGCGGCGTTCATCGTTCAAACCGGGAAAATCCTCGATTTTCTTGCCGCTTTCAAGCCACCGGATAATGCGCGCACCCGTCGGGTTGACATGATACACCCGGTTGGGCGGCAATATGAGGACATTGTCTTCTTCCCGAAGCATGATGTAGTCGCCGAATTCTTTCCAGGCTGCGTCGACCCATGCAAGGGAAAAACCTTCGGGAACCTTTGTCATCGGGCGCCCCCAGAAACACAGGCACTGTGACAGGCACTGTGACAGGCGCTGTGGCACGCATCATGACAGGCACTATGGCACGCATCGTGGCATGCGCTGTGACATGCCTCGTGGCACGCACTATGACAGACGTTGTCCAGATTGGGCTGCTGAAAACACCCATGGAAACATGCCGACGAACTGAGGAATTTCGCATAGTTATAGTTATAACGTTCGGGAAGACCATGGTCATAACGGTAACGGCGCGAATGATAGCCATAGTAATAATCCCAGTAATAGCGGTTGCGCCAATAATAGTCATCGTAATGACGCGTGTTTTCGGCATTCGGGTCTGTAAACTGTCTGTCTTCGACGTATTTGGGCTCAAGTTTCTCAGGATTCGTCTCGTCAGGATTGTTATACATCATCGACATGTAATACTTGCGCGTGGCTTCAATATCGCAGTCCCATGTGCGCTCCTGCAGCCGGGTGATGACTTTCTCAAGAAATTCATTCAGCTTGTCCTGATTGATGCTCCCGATTTCATCAAATATCTCGACGAAATCCTTTTCTATCGGATCTGCAAATTCTGCATCGACATCCGGAATGGCCGTAAGTGGCTCGAGGGAACGAATGGTCAGCTTGTTTTGAGCACCCAGAGACTGGGCAATCACGCCGATAATCTGCGGAATCTCCATGCCGAGAATGAGACCGACTTCAACGGGATGAAGGTCTTTGGCAATCTTGCCTTTTTCAGAAAATGACCCCACCTGGAGTTCCGGCGCTTCCCAAAGCTCATCCGCGTACGTCGGTTCATCGGCCTTTTGCGCTAATTCTTCAATATCCTTGCGGCGTTTGCGGCCTTGACGAACCCCTTGCACACCAAACAAACTAGCAATCAAAATGAGGACGACACCCGTGCCTGTTGAAATTGTCGTTGGACCACCCGCTAGTTTCGAGAAATCCTCGGATTTCATACTCTCGCCATCGAATTTGACGAATTCCGGCTTCATATAAAACTGTATGCGCTGGGCCTCCCGAGGCTCGACATTCGCTTGATGAATCTCCATGGTCAGCAGGTTCTTACCGTCGATCGGCGTCACCGTATAATCGATTTTATTGCGCTCATTGAGGCTTTTCTCGGTCAGAATCATCCCGCCCGAGCCCGTGTGATCCATCGTGTCTGTACGAGAATACCCCGCAATCTTGATAAACTGTTCGTCAGAAATCGTTGAACTCTCCATGACGACCGGCAGGACGATTTTGACGTGCCGGTATTCCATGGCGGTGGCCCACTGCATCGGTGCCCAATCCAGATAATACAATTCGCCATGTTGTTCGCTCGTGGTCTTGCCAAGATAGCCATCGGAAATCATATTGCCCGTGTATTGCAGCGTCAGATAGGCATCACCATTCGGAATCTTCGGATCGGCTTCCAAATCCCAGTGCTTGAACGAGTTCTCGGTAAAAATGACTTTCGAGAAGCTTTCTGTCCCTTTAAGCTCATATTTGGCCTGAACAAATGTCGGCGTGAGCGCCATATTCTCGATGAGTAGTGCTGTCATGGGGCCGTTCGACACCGTAAAGTCGAGCCGGTCAATGACCGTCGTTTTGCCGTCCGACTCGATGACCACTGTGACATCAATGGCGTTATCCTTAATGCTGGGAACGGCTGCCGCATCTGCGCTGATGCCCAGAAATGTGGCGGCTGTGCTGATCGTGAAAGCGGCAGTAAACGAAATTCTGCGAATTATATCCATCATGATTCTCCGGATTATACATGGCCGAATTGAGTATCAAGCCCGGAACTAACTACTCGATCTATGCGTGTATTTCAATTTGAATTTGTAACTCGCTATGCGCCTGATGGCGCATACGCTTCGTGGCTCCGGCTTTCGGGCTTTGCCCGATACGCCTCCGCAATGCGGCTGTTTGCTTTGCAAATACGCCGCATTTCTTCTGCGGATATGCATACTCCCCAAAATGTGCAAAGTACCGGTGCAGCCTTGCATCATGCATATTCGTACGATAAACTCAACCGCTGTGAGGCTGTGAAGCCAATAATGTGTATTGAATTATTAAGGCTCAGTCCTGACTGGCCGCTGAATGGGTATTTTGACTAGAGGAAATAACCGCAAATGGCAGCAAATGATCGCATCAAGGATATTGCCACAGTACGCAAATGGTTGAGAGAGTTTTCGTTGTTTGGGGATAAAACACGCCTGGACTTTACAGAGAGTGGCTATCGTTATGCCTACGAAAAATCTGAACAATTGCTTGATCCGATTCTCAATACCGTGCGCGACAATCATAATTGTCAGCATGTATTTATTTCGGTTGATGCAAGAGATATTTGCCATAACCCACTGTTTGTCTTTTATAAGATTCATTATTTTAAGGATAATGATATTAAACTGCATTTCACAATTATGAATTGTCTGGCTAATGGAGACTTTAAATCAAGAGAAGATATCGTTCAAAGTGTGTTTAATACAAATGTATATAGTTTTGATGATGGCATTGATTCGACAGTTAACCGAAAACTAAAAGAATATATTAAGCTCGGAATTATCGATTTTAAAAGAGACAGCAGAAAATTACTGTATGCTTTGAATCGTTGTTCAGTCGATTTAAAGCGCTGGGCACATGCCATCCATTTCTTTTCCGAAATCGATCCGCTTGGTGTGATTGGCAGTTATCTGCGTGACAGACTCGACAGAACCGGCCATTTGCCTGTATGTGAGCCTTTTCTGTTCAGACATCATTATATCCATCATGTACTCGATGCCGAAATTGTCCCCGTCATTGCTGAAGCAATCCATAAACAGTCGTCTGCTTGGGTATCGAATAATGCAAGACATCAGACAGATAATAGTAAAAATCCAAAAAGCGAAATCATTCCCATTCGTTTCTATCATAGTGTACAGTCCGGACGACGCTATCTCGTTGCCTGTCGAAAGCCAAATTATCAGCTGACGTTTATGCGTCTTGATCGCATTCAGACTGTAGAATTGGGTAATAAGGTTCCCGATTATCAGAAAAGGTACCAGGATGTCATCGAAAGACTAAAACATGTCTG
>JAGACY010000096.1 GCA_017613855.1 Pseudomonadota bacterium | reverse complement strand
TGTTCGAGTACCTTTTGCAGGTACCTGCAAATCGCATCGGCAATACAGTCATGACCATTCCTCAACTCAAAATAATGCAGGAAGCCATTGCGTTGACTGTTTTTATTCCGGTTTCGATCTTTGTACTCAAAGAAAAGATCACGATGGATTATGTGTTTGCGATGATCTGCATCATGGGAGCGGTATTTTTCATCTTCCGAAGCAGGCTTTTTGGGTAAGATTACCGGAGTGATTATTCGCAATTTGATCTCTTTTATGCTAAATGATTGGTATAGGGAGTGTTTTTTCACGCCCTATACCTCAAACATCATTTGAAATATTCGATAATCAGAATGGAGAGAAGATGAGATTACGTACAATCGGACTAGCGCTCATAGCGGGATGCCTTTCTCTGGGCACGATGGCCTGCACGACCCCAACGGCAAACCTTCCCCATCGTGAAATGCCAGCTGGAGCAACATTTTCTGGGTTATGGTATACCAATTTTGGAGATATGACCTTAACACAGAAGATGGATGGATACACGCGCGGTACCTTTGATTATAAAGGCGAGGGCCAGGTTGAAGGGAAAGTCGAAGGTGGTGTTTTTATTTTTGACTGGATGCAGCCGGGCGATTTTCAGATTGGCCGCCGCGAAGTCAGAGGAAAAGGTTACCTCGTCATCAGCGATGATGGTCTGAGCATGACCGGCCAATGGGGATACGGTGACGCCTATACCGGCGGCGGTGAATGGACTGGCAATAAGGCGACAGAAATCTATCGCTAACATCCATATCTTCAGAGAAATCAGTCAGGCATGATCAGATGGAAAAAGGGATTGTCGTTGAAGTATTGGGCCCAGTCGTATTTGTATGCAGGCTGGAGGAAGATAGAATTGCCATAGAGAAACCTTATGCCTGTTCCCTTTTGGGCAAGAAATACCGCAATGGCCGTCCAGTTCCAGGCGATCGTGTCAATTTTGTCATTCATTCTGAGACTGTACAGAATCGCGACTATCAAGGTGTCATACAATCCATAGACGAGCGCAGCAGCCTCGTCGAACGACTCGAACCGGGTGGCCGCCGAGCGAAACCACTCGTAGCGAACTTAGATACGCTTGTCGTCGTAGCAAGCGTTGGTGCTCCTCCGCTAAAACCCGGCCTGATTGATCGTTATTTGGTATGTGCACACCACTGGGGACTCGATCCCCTGATTATCATCAATAAATGGGAACTGGCTGAAGAGATCGATCTCTTATATGTGCGGCTGTATGAAGCCTTGGGCTATCGATGCATCCTGTCATCAGCCTATCAAAAGATCGGTCTGGACGAAATCCGTTCCATCCTTGAAAGACGCCACTCTGCTTTTTTGGGTCACAGCGGCGTTGGCAAATCTTCCCTTTTAAATGAGCTATTTCCGGGGGCGCAGCTCGCAACAGGCGAATTGAGCCAGCAAAGCCAGCGTGGCAGGCATACAACAACAGCCTCAAGGCTTTTGCCGTTTGAAGCGGGTGGTTTTATCATTGATACGCCGTGTGTACGTGAATTTGGAATTACAGGCATTCCTTCAAGTGAATTGAGCGACTGTTTTCCGGAATTTCGCGAATTGTCGAAGAAATGCCGATTCCAGCCCTGCAGTCATACCCATGAACCCGACTGCGCCATTCGCCAGGGCGTAGAAGATGATGATTTAGCGGACTTCCGCTATCAGGCCTACCTCAAGATTTATGCAGAAATAAAGGAACTTGAAAAGACCCAATATTAACGCGGTGTATTTCGGCACCGCCGAAATAACCGCGTTCGCAGGGCGTATTTGCCAACGGCAAAAAGCCCGCGCACCAAACCATCCACACACTCTGATACTACCGATGAAAAAGAGAATTCATTATGCTGCAGCTGCGGCTCTTTTCTTTTTGTTACCGAGCCAGGCTTTTGCAGACTGCGATGACATTTCAAAAGATGAGGAATGGAGACGCAATCTCATCGATGTTGCGGCTTTTCACGATCACGGCGATTACGAGCAATCGCTGGAGATTGGCCTCAAAATGACCTCAAAGTGTGACCGTTCGCCGGCATTAAATTATTATATTGCCTCCAATTATCAGGAACTTGGGGACAACAGCAAAGCCCTGGAATATATTTTAAAGGCGAGTGATGGCACGACCCACATGGCAACGTCGAAAGAGAACGAAGAAAGTATCAAAAGAAAACGCAAAGAATTGGAAACCATTGTGATGGGGGAGACTTCCGTCAGAACCAATCTTATAAAGTTTAAGAATGAATATAAAGCTGCCATGTGGAGCGGAATTGGCGTCGCCATTGCAGGAACGGTTCTGACGATTGTGGGTGCCAGTCTCGCTGCTATCCCCAATAAAGATAGCAATTCAAAGGATTCGGAAATCACTCAAGACCCGCTCGCATGTGATATTAATCTGCCGACAGACGAATATTATGATTGCATATTAGCCCAAACTCCCGACCCTATGGGTGAAACGAATTCCTCCCCATCCAAATACAGCAACACCAACGTAGCCGGTTATGCTTTTCTTGGATCAGGATTGGTGATGCTCGTGGGCGGCGCGATATTAGGCGGCATTTACGGATATAAGTACACCCATTTTGATGAAGACAACGTACAGATTTCGTTCCATCTGACGCCGATGAGTGCAGGTCTGAAGATGACTTTCTAACACTTGCCAAACACGAATAAACATTGACAAAAAGGTATCATTTCTGAGAAATTACACGATGGTATCGTTTGCACTTTGCAGACGACCCATGACAAATAAAAAGGATAACCATTATGGCATTTGATTTAAAACGCAGTGAACGTACTGCACGCGCAACCGCATCGGATACGGCGGTTTACCATAAAGATGAAATTCTGAAGAGCTTTGAAGAAGACAATTTCTTTGAAGCATTGGCGGAAAACATGGAAGAAAGCAAAAAAGCTTTCGTGACACGCTGCGGTGCCGAAGCAGCAGCCACCAACATTTTGGAACGTGCCATCAACGATACGATTTTTGTTCCACTCGGTGAACAAGGTAAATACCCCATTTTCTAACAACGGATCTGGAGTCATAAGATGACCAAGCGCATCATCAGTGCTGTGTTTGCAGCGTGCCTGCTTGCCGTACCTTTAACCTCAATGGCCAAGCAGACCTACGATTTTAGCGATATTCATGAGCCCTATCTTCAGCTGCCCTTTACGGTGACCAATGTCGAAGTGACAGGCGAATGGAATACCTTGAAACATATCTACCATGTCACGGAATCGTATGACAAAGTCATCAAGAAACTGGCAGATATGTACGACAAGAAACAAACGCTTGGCGATCAGATTATCATGGGGCTGACTAAACAAACCAGCATAGAGATGTACCAGATGATCGTTGGTTTCCAGAATGAACATCATTATGCGCAGATTACCCCCGAGGGATCCGGTACGATGATTACGTTCGAAGCTGCACCGGTCAGCTATGTTTCTGGTGTATTTGACGTTGCCGTCTATGGCTTTACGATGCCGGACGGAACAATTATATCGGCAATCAGTGCAGCAGAAGAGTAAGAAATAGGGATGTCAGCTGTGCTATCGCACAGCTGCCCCCAAAAGACTTGTTATGAATAAGAGACGTGCCAATGCACGTCTTTACTTTATGGACAGAGAGATAACACAGGCTGTTGCTGCGCTTGCAGATTGGTGCCAGACATCCGGGATTGCATGGCATACAGAGGCTGGTTCACGTTTTGAACGATATATTGAGTTGCTTTTGCATGCCCAAAAACAGACAAACCTGACGGGATTTTCGACCCCAAAACAATTGGTCGAATCCTTGTTTGTCGATTCTTTACAAATCCTGCGTGTCCAAAAACCAGGCACTTCTATGCTCGACATTGGTACAGGGGCAGGATTTCCGGGCATTCCCATTAAGATTCTATGCCCGGAAACGGAAATCATTCTCGTGGAGCCACGTACAAAACGCTACGCTTTTTTGCGCCTTGCCGAACGTGAACTTGGACTGACCAAACTCCAAATCCATAAATGCCGAATCGAATCACTTGAATTGCAGGAAACACCCCAAATGGTGATATCGAAGGCCTTTGCTCCCCTGCCCGAATGGCTCACACTCACAAAGCAATGGGCAGAACATGGGTCTGCCATTGCCTGTCTCGTATCCCAAAGGGATTGGGATGATGTGGATTTGTCCCATTATGGCTATCAGACGACAGGTCTGTTAAATGAGAACCAACGGGTTTATGCGGTAGTGCATTGCAGTAAACAGTAGAGACGTTTCGTGAAACGTCTCACTGTTTACTGTAATTCCCTGAGCAGCGGCTCATAATGGGTAATATCGTATGCAATGCCATAAGCCATGCGAGCCACTTCGGGATAGGCTTTTTTCGTCTGATTGCCGATATCAATCGCCAACCCATAAACAGCAGGGTCGGGCCCAACGGGAATATTCGCAGCACTGAGGCGCTGTTTGACGGTTTCGACTTTGGGTTTGGAAAGATCGACGCCGCGATTCTTGGCCAATGAATTGAGTTGTGCGCGAACCTGGGGCGTATCTTCATAATCCATGCTCAAATAAATCAGAGCATTTGCCAATTCAAACTTGCTGTCGAGCATAGCGAGTGCCGCATGTTCGCGATAGAATCTGGCAAGCTGATGGCGCGTATAAAGAAACTGATAGCATTGTTTGAGCAGTTCGCGCACTTTATCGTAATCCTGACGAATGCGTGCAATCTGCATCAGTTCAAAGAAAATCATGGTATTGACCGGAGAGAGTTCCAACGCATGATTCAGCGATTCTTCGGCCTTGTCATAGTCTTTGAGCTCAAACCAGGCACATCCCTTTTGATAATACAAAACCTCGGGCAGGTTGGAGATTTTTTCGATAGGTTTATCTTTATTGCGTGCCCGAAAGAGCATTTCTTCGAATGGGTGATTGAATGAACAAATGTATTTGCTCTCATCTTTGGGTGGCTGAACTTCACCGATGATCTCATCAAAAGCTTTGACGGCATCTTCAAATTTCTTCTCGCGCATCAAAGTCTGTGCCTGCATGACTTTTTCCTGAAACTCGACGAGTTTGTCTTCAAATGCTTTCGCTTCTTTGACAGCATCGGCCTCGGGAAATTTCTCGGAAGCATAGCGACCAATGTACGTTACGATCTTGAGATTTTCTTCGGTTCTTTCGAGGGACCGGCAATAATTGCGGAGAATCTCGACATCGTGATTGATATCGCCATTAAAGTCTTTTTCGAGGTTCTGAATGATTTCCTGAATTTTTTCGTCCATATTTTTCCTTTATTGCGGGGGAAACCTTTTCTTTTGTGCCAAAAGAAGAGGTTTCCCCCGATCCCCCTTCCGAAAGAAAAGCATCTGAGGTAGGCCTTATCTGTAAAGGCACAAATTTATGTACATCACTATCTTAATTGCGCACTATGCATTCAAGATCAATCTGTCTCTTAGCTTTAGAGGCAGATTTGAGCTTTTTCATTCAATTGAGCATTACGAATTGCGCATTACGAATTATCTAATCTCACTGCCTTCGACGGTAATGGGAATAGGCTGAAGTTTCCAGTTATCGGGTGGAATCGGGAATTTCATATTTCCACCCATTTTAAAATTCTTAATGCATTCTTCGATCATTTTATCGAAGGCCGCATCACCGCTTTTTGAATAGAAATCCCAATTCCAAACGACCCCATTTTCACCGATTCGGATCCAGATCTTGGCTTTGAGTTTTTGCATTTTTGCCTTTGGAATACTGGCAGGTGCATTCATGTTATTGTCGAGTTTTGCCTTAATCTTTTGCAGATAGGGATCGCCCGATCCGGTAGCGGATTTGGAAAGTCTGGAACCATCAGCAGATCCCCCGGGATCGACATCGCTGATTGGCCTGGCCTCATCAAAATTGCTCGCAGCATTGAGCAGATTATCGAGATTGGGTTCCTTAGCGGTTTTCTTCTTTTCTTTCTGCGGTGTCGTCGATTTGACCGTAGTCACAGTATTGGCCTCAGTTTGCTCGGGCGTATTGATAATACGCGGGAGCGCGGTCTTTCTGGTTTCGGCGCCAAGTCTCGGAGCCTGAACGATGCCAATATCCTGTAAAATCGGCACACGTTCTTCCTTCGAGCAGGAACAGCTCTCGCGCTGAGCCAATACTACATCATTGGAGGCACCATCGAGAATGAGCTGAGCCCCTTCGAGCAAGAGCGCGCCCATGCGAACATCGCGCATGTGCGATCCGCAGACGATCTCTTCAGCATCCTGCCAGTCAACCGCACTCACTTCGACGGTAAACATGCGGCCATTTTCAATGTAACGACAGAAAATAGTCTCTTTTTCGGAAGCATTGCCATTAAGATCTGTCTTTTCTGAACCGGAGCTCAAAATGAAAAGCAGGAAAACGACGGTATGCACTGCAATCGTAACGATACCGCTGATAAGTCTTTCGCCCGCAGTAGGCTGATGGATATCTTTACTCATGATCAGCCTCTAATACGTTGGCAAAATTGGGATCTGTGACAATATCGACGCTCTGAAGCCCCAAACCACGAAATGCCTGAAGTACGCCCGAAACAAAACCATAGGGAGCGTCAGCATCGGCTTCGAGATAGAGCCCTTCTTTAATCATACGCTGATTTTGTCCCAATGTTTTGACAATAATATCGAAACACGGCTGCCACTGTGATGGATCGCGCGTTTTGGAACAGTCGGCAATGGGATCCTGCCCTCCGACACTCGAGAGTCCGCGTACGACAAATACACGTAAATTCTTATCGATGACGACGACGAGTTTCGAAGTATCGGGATCGGCCAAATAATCATTATCCGGCGTAATCGGCAAATTGAGCGATACAAGTGATTCGGTCTTTTCCTGCACACTTTCCTGTTTTTTCTGCTCAAGGCGCTCCTGTTCGGATGCTGCCGTCGTCACCATAAAGATGATGAGCAGTACAAGAAGGACGTCCACAAGCGGCGTCACATTGATATCACTGAGTTTTCCAGCAGCCATGAGTGAGAGCGACGAAAGGGTATGATTCTAATAATGTAACTATTCAGCCGGGGCGCTGCCCCGGACCCCGCCAAGGGACTAAGTCCCTTGGAACCCATATTCTTTTAATTGATGAATACTTACGTCTTCACCAACCAGTGCGAAATGGG
>JAGACY010000095.1 GCA_017613855.1 Pseudomonadota bacterium | reverse complement strand
TATATGGCGATGCAAATATCGTCACTGGAGATAACAGTGAATCTGTGGATGTCTGTGGTGTGGAAAAGAAAATTCGCACAAAGGCAACCGAAACGAATATGTCATTTGAAGAGATTCAAAGTGCAGCCAAATATCCTCTGTTCTTCTGTGGCGAGCCAGACAATGAGCCGACCTGTATTCCGATGCGCCCACGCGATACAGATACAACAGCACAAAAAACATCAAAATATGGTAAACAATCGTATGAAAACAATGCCTATTATTCAGATCCGGAGGATATGGATGGCGATGGTATTCCTAATGACAACGATAATTGTCCAACAGTTTTCAATCCAGTACGACCACAGTATTCACCTGTGACTGAAGATGAGTATGACGAACAGTCAGACATGGACAATGATGGTTTTGGCGATGCCTGCGATCCGTATCCATTCTGTGCCACGAATGACGAAAGCTGTCCGGTGTTTGATGCGAAAGACCGCGATGGCGATGGCGTAAACAACGACGAAGACAATTGCCCAGATAATGCCAATGCCGATCAGGCAGACAAGGATGGCGATGGTTTCGGCGATCTCTGCGATGCATGTCCGGATGATGGGAATAACGAGGATGGCAATGGCTGTACACTTTCGGTGACTGGCATTCAGGATCTTCGTAATGCCCACATAGCAGGGACGCTTAATGATGGACCAGTTAAGACTCAGGGTGTTGTTACGGCAATCGTCAATAAATATGATGGAAAGGCACTTAATGGTTTCTTCATCCAGGATGAGACCAAACCCGCAGGTTTGCTCGTTTACAGTGCAACAGAGGCTGCCAAGGTTCAGGTCGGCGATCTTGTTGAAGTACGCGGTGATCTTGAGGTTTACTTCAGTATCATTGAGGTCAAGCCCAATGAAGTCAAAGTGTTGAGCAACAACCATACGATTGAGCCGACCGTTTTGACAGCTGCGCAAACAACGGCAGATTCCTCTGAGAGCGGTTCCACCAATGCCTATGATTCGGTTCTTGTGACGGTTTCGGGGCTGACTGTTAATAGCTACGATGAGAGCATCAAAAATGGTGCGGCCTATGTCTGCACTGACGATAGCGGTGTGACTGCTTATCTCGATGATTATGTGATGGGCACCAATGCTTTTAATAGTATTATTGATATTGGCACAACCTATGATGCCACTGGCATTCTCATTTATGATTATAAACGCTCCAAGATTGCCCCTCGCTCTGCAGATGATCTCTTTGCCGGTTTGGGTATGAAGAGCCTGATAGCTGCTGCATCCGCTGCCGATTGGGGCACGGACGTCGAAGTGACACTTACCATGTCGCAAACTGCAGCTGCTGATACAACGATTACTATTGAATGTGGCAATGCCGTTTGCCCGGATTCCGTAGCAATTGCCGCTGGCGAAGACAGCGTCACCTTCACCGTAACCATGGCTGACAGTGGCGATACGAAAGTTAAAGCCACTTATGATGGCAAATCGAAGGAAATCACGATTACCGGTATGGATCCTGGCGTTGCCATTGCCGTTGCATCGGTCGACCCCGAAACGGTTAAACTCAAACCCGGTGCCACTCAGGCTGTCAATGTCACCCTGAACAAGCCCGCTAAAGCCGATACCGTCATCACGCTTACCAGTGATAACGATGATATTACGGTTCCTGCAACTGCAACCACAACGGTTGGCAGTGATGTCGCTTCGTTCGACATTCAGGTCGCGACGACAGCTACTATTGGCGATACTGCCAACATCTCTGTTGTCGTCGGTGAAACTGAAGCCAAGACTGTGACTGTTACTGTGAAGGATCCGGCTTCGTTTGAACAACCATATTCAATGACTTTTGATGAAGCTACGGGAAGTGGATATAAATCCTCCTATTCGTATACATTCGAAAGTGGCGTTGAAGTTTCCTGTCAAGCGCAGTTTAATGATACCAGTCACAAAGATGACATGGTTATGACGGGCAACAATACGCAGCAAAGCTTCTTTACAGTGTCAGGACTGGAGGGGGTTGGTATCATTACCATGAATTATGATGCCTGGATAAAAGGCGACTCTGGTGCAGTGGAACTCGTCATTGGTTCTGATGTCACAGAATACGCTTTCTCAAAAGATGATACAGAGAAAGACCTGACTATGACTGTAAATAATGCTGATGCAACATCGTTTACGATTCGGCCGAAGGCAGATACAGGCAATGGTGATAATGCAAGCAATCGTATTGCGGTTCACAAAATCACCTGGACATCCGGCAAATAATTACCTGTGATTTCCATTGAATCCCGAATCCCCGTGGTTCGGGATTTTTTTTGATCATCCATCCCCCAAAATCACAAAAAAATTGCTTTTCTTTTGGAAGGGGGGGAGGGGGAAACCTTTTCTTTTGGCACAAAAGAAAAGGTTTCCCCCTCGTACAACATTCATCCCCAAATCACTCCGCAGCCTTGAAATTGTATTCCGGCTTGATCACTTGCAATACATCGACCGTCGGCGTGATATTGTCGACGATATCCTCCATCCTTTTATAGACCATCGGGCATTCGTCGATCGTATCGGCACACACAGATGTCGTATAAATCCCCGCCATCGATGCCGAAAATTCATCGACCGTAAAGGTATGCTTGGCATCTTTGCGCGAAAACAGCCGCCCCGCGCCATGCGGCGCCGACTGGTTCCATTCGTCATTGCCTTTGCCGCGGCAAATCAGGCTTCCATCGCGCATGTTTACCGGGATCAGCAGAACCTCTCCCGATTTGGCCGAAACAGCCCCCTTGCGCAGAATCCGGTTCGGAATATCGATATAATTGTGAATCGTCGTAAACGCATCCGCCACGGTCAGATGCATCTCACGAATGATCACATCGGCCATCGCTTCGCGATTTTTCACGGCATACAGCTGTACAATCTCCATGTCGTGCAGGTAATCGTCAAAATCCTCCCCCTGCAGATACGCCAGATCCTTCGGAATCGTCGAAACCACGCGCTTCCTCATCTTTTCGATGGTTTTCTGTATCTTCTTGCGTTCGCCATTGGCTTTCATGCGGTCGATCATCTCCCGCAAATCGCGAATCGATACTCCGTTGAGTGCATGCCACGCCTGTTCCTGATAAATATTGGCCACCTGCAGTCCCAGATACCGGCTTCCCGAATGAATGACCAGCCACAGCTTGCCGTTTTCATCCCGATCCACCTCGATAAAATGGTTCCCGCCCCCAAGCGTTCCCACCGAATATTGCGCTCGCCGTTCGTTAATCGACCTTAGACACCGCAGTTCCTCTATCGGAACCCCTCGCGCATATTCGTGTATTTCCTGGCGCACCTCGCGCCCAAACGGCACATTGGCACGAATCACCTCATCCAGCTTCGCATAATCCATCGACGTTTCCTCGAGCTGCAGCGCATACATTCCGCACCCGATATCCACGCCGACCAGATTCGGCACAATCTTGTCACCAATTGTCATTGTCGTGCCAATCGTACATCCGGCTCCCGCATGAATATCCGGCATCATGCGGATGCGCGCGCCCTCGGTAAACGGCTGGTCGCATAAAAGCTGCACCTGTTCGATGCTCTTTTCATCGACGACATCCGTGTAAATCAACGCTTTGCTGTACTTTCCTTCGATCTCTTTCATAACAAACTCCTATCATAAATACCGGCAACATTGCCGATGATGTATTCATACACTCCATATTAAAATTATCATTTCATTCTGGTCACAAACTAGATGGCTGTTTTTTGTGAGCATGCCTATGCGCCGTTGGCGCATACGGCACGCCTGTCGGTCTATCGGCTGCGCCGATACGTCCGACATGTCATTTGAATCTATCATCCGTAGTTATGGTATAACCCTGAATGGCATGGTTCATCCGGGACTCTTTTTGCTGCTCATTATTCTCATGAAAAAGAACATTAAAATGATATGGATTGTCGTCATTGCCTGCATTCTGTGTATTGCCGCAGGGACAGGCATATTCCTTCTGCACCAAAATACCGCTGAGTATGGAGGAAGTCATGCAAACACAGAAAAAGTCACGTCGTTCGAAATCATCACGCTTCATCTGAGCGGAATGCGGGGCGTGCTCGATTACGAGATTGTAAACAAAGGCGTGCAGTCGGACGTTTGCCAATACTCGGATCGCTACGAAAACGGTGAAAGACAAAAGGAACTCGAAAAATGCGTTTCTGTCGATACCGAAATGGTTCTGCAGATCCTGAATGACTGCAGCATCACCGCATGGGATGGCTTTCATGGAAAGCATCCCTGGGGCGTCAAGGATGGAACGATGTTTACATTTACCGCCCGGGTAAACGACGGCCGTGAGATTCATGCGGAAGGCTCACAGAATTTCCCGCCAAAATTCCAGGAACTGAAGAATTGGATATATCATCAGCTGAAGCAGAAATAATATGAACCATGCGCTCCGCAGGGGCGATACATTCGTAGCTAACCATCCATATAAATGACGTCGCTCAGATCCATAATATCATGCAGCGGTATAGGGAATGGCATGCTGTTGACGGTTTCGGGGCATTCGTTGGTCCGGGGATGAATCATATATAAAATGGGAAGTGGATCACCGGCTTTATAGTGTTGATCCGGGGCAACGGGTGTCACAAATGAATGGATTAAATCTTCGGCTTTTTCATCATCGGGTGGGTTGAATTTGTAGCTGATTTCAAACATCGGGCGTGAGTAGATCTCGTAGTTGATGGGATCAAAATATTGATATTTTGGCTTGATGTATTTAATAAACTTTCGATAGGCCGGGATGTATTTAATTTCGGTAATGGTGGCAATTGTCTTTCGGCCTTTGCCGAGGAGCCTGATTAGGTCGGCTTCGGTCGCTGTTTTGCGAAGAAAGGGGCGATCCTGTAATTTGTTATAATAATCCTGGTCGGCAGCCATGGCTTTGAGCTGTTCGATGCGTTCTTTTTTATCGGTGCTTAATTGGTCAGCCAAGGCATTGCTGATTCTGATATAATTTTTGGAACTGTGGAGTGAATTAAAATAAAACTTTGTATACTTTCTTGAGATAAAAAGCCCTATCAACAATCCGATAAAACAATTTAATGCCTGGTTAAAAGGGGCCCATGTGTATAAGAGAATTGGAAAAATAATGCAGAAAGCGAAACATCCCAATAGCATTCCGGGATTGATTTCGAATTGAATTAATTTGCCTGTATTGATGTCGTAAAGTTGAGATCGTTTTGAATATCCAAAAGGTACTGGTGCGGGTTTATCCTTGGGGATTAGTTTAATGGCTGCATAGCATTTGGGGATGATACGCGGTGTCTTGTCCGAAAGCCGCTGCCATAACTCAATATTGCCAGGCTGGCAGACAGAATCGACCTGCTCCAGAAGACGATTGTATTCTTTTGGGGTTAGATCTGCGGGCTGCTTGCGTATTTCATCACTGTATTGATTATGCTGGAATTTTGTAAATGTTTGGATGAGCTTATCAATATCGGATAAACGATTTTCTGTATTGGGGTCGAGCATGGCTCGCAAAGTATTGACCAGCGTGGGTGGCATGCTCTGCATATCGGGTTCAAAGATGAGACGAAAATCCTTTACGGGCATTTCAGCCGGTGATTTGCCGCTTATCAGATTGACGGCAACTGCAGCGAGTGAATAGATATCACTAGCCGGGGAAGGCTTGCCCATGAGTTGTTCCGGCGGCATAAAGCCATAAGTCCCAGCTACTGTCGAACCACCGCCTTGCACTTGTGGATTGGCAACCGCACCAAAATCGATGAGATAAACTTTAAAATCGTCTTCTTTGAGTGGTTTGAGCAATATATTGGATGGCTTGATATCCCGATGGATAACCGGAGGTACGTGTGCATGCAGTTGTTTAAGAATTTTCAGCAGCTGGATGAGGATATCATATACGCGAACGAGACTGAAACGGTGACCGGCGCGGATCATATCGGCAAGTGTTTTGCCCTGGATATATTCCTGAACAATATAGGAACGCGGCGGAATGTCATCACTTCGTTCGATAGCTTCATAAAATTTGGCAACGCCGTCAATATTTAAAGATTCGAGAACGGTCGCTTCACGTCGGAACAGATCATACTTTTTCCAGTTTTGTACTGAATCGATATTGAGCTGTTTGATAGCAACCAGTGCTCCGTCTGCCAGACGTTTGGCCTGATAGATCTTTCCCTGTGCTCCGTGGCCGATTTCACGCAGATAGCTGTATTTTTCGGCAAGGCAGGGTGGTGTAGCCAGATCGGTATTTTCTTGTATATCGGATGGACTTTCATCGCTTAAGTATTGCGAGGAACTTTCTGTATTGTATTGTAAGTTTGTATTGGCTGACATCAAATACTCATGATTGAGGATTGCGAATTGAGAATTGTTCAATTCTGTCAAATATATTTTCGACGGGGACAGTATGCTGTGCATCATCCGGAGCATGCACTTCATTCGACAGCATTTCTGTGCAGAATGGGCATGCAGTGACGATGCAGTCAGGATGGTGAGCTTCGAGTTCGCGGGCACGAATCTTTGTAATAGATCTGTCCGTATCCATAAAGAACTGTCCGCCCCCGGCACCACAGCAATGGGCCTGGGCAACATCTCTATCGGGAATTTGTATTCCCATCGCTTGTATCATTTGAAGCAAGGCATGCGGATAATCGGGAACTTTGGCCAGTTTGCATGGCAAATGCATATAAGTGTTCTGTGACGGATTGATATCTGATTTGATTTCAATCTCATGATTTTGCCATAGTTGGGCAATATAATCCAATAGATGCATGACATTCAGGCGGATATGATCAGAGGCATACTCGTGCCGGAGGGTATAGGCACAATGCGGGCATAAGGTTAAAATGATATCATGCGGATATTTTTTTATCTGTTCGAGATTCGACTGCATGCATTGTACAAATGCACTTTCATTGCCGAGTTTGCGCATGGGTTCGCCGCAGCACATCTCACTGTCGGGAAATTGTACATTCATGCCATTATCGATCAGCCATTGTATCGCTTTTTCCTGAGTTTTTCGTGATTTAGGATCGTAGGATGCAAAACACCCGGAGAATATGAGGATTTTAGGAGCATTATTCTTTTTTTCTTTCGGGGTAAATGCATCTATTCTCCAGTTTGTGCGATCTTTTTTCGGATATCCCCAGGGATTTCCCGTGCGCTCAAATTGTGAAAAGATTTTTGCTAGCGCCGGTGGATATTTCTCGCGTATCACCGCTGCACGGCGCATGTCGATGATGCGGGCAATATGATCTATTCCAACCGAACATGCACGGTTGCATGCTTCGCATTGGGTACAGTTCCAGAGCTCTTTTATGGATGCGTTTGTGGGGGAAACCTTTTCTTTTGTGCCAAAAGAAAAGGTTTCCCCCATACCCCCTTCTAAAAGAAAAGCATCGGGGGCTTTACACAGCTTTCTCAGATCGAGCATCGACTGCATGGGGCCTTTGCCAAGGCCGGCTGCTGCCATAGGGCAGGCATCGGTACAGCGCTGGCATTGGGTACAGGCGAAAGCGTTTAATAAAACATGTCTTGGCAAATCCCGTACTTTTTCGGCGCCGATGACGGGCCACTGTTCTTCGGGCAAATCGCTCGAAACCGCGTCTTCGAGCGCGGTTTCGAATGCTGTCATGTCGGGGGTATTGCAGCCTAAAATCGGCTTATTCTCTTTGTCGTATGCGCGATACTGGAACAGCAGACTCGGGAAAGCCATGACAATATGCAGGTGCTTTCCCATGGGAATGATGATGAAAAAGAGTGCGACGCATCCGACGTGTATCCACGCGGCAATCTGACGAACAATTTGGGCTGCGTCGACAGAGTTTGCAGGTTGATGTCCGGGAATGCACGTTGACAGCCATGCTGTGAATGGCAAACAATGGCGTAGCCATTCGGGTTCACGGTTCAAAGCAAAATTCGCAGCCATGATCCCCAGGTGTGACAACATCAGGCAGGCAATGAGCCCCAAAATGAGATAGGCTTCGAATGTCGAACGCAGCTTTTTGCGACGGATAATTCTGCGCACAATAAGGACGCACATGGCAATGAGCGTCAGTGCCGCAAACCACGTTTGTACAAGATGCAGGATCCCGGCCGATGTCACGCCCATCAGGTGATCGAGGGTAAATTGGGGGGCAGCATCCTGAATGAGGAGTTCGATGGTCGCGAGCAGAAAAATGAGAAATGCATAAAAAATGACAGTATGTGCTTTTCCCCACCATCGCTCGCGGATGCGGCTTTGTCCGAATGCAGCACGGAACACATGACCGATGCGTGTCTGGATATGATCAGGTTTACATTCGGGGCTGCCATTCCCTATATGCCGGACGTGCACGCCAATTTGAATACAGAATATCGCGAATGCCAGGAGAAATATGACTATCATTGTGAAACCGCGGTTGGGGCGTTGCGGGGCTATGCCCCGCAGTGGGGGTAG
>JAGACY010000094.1 GCA_017613855.1 Pseudomonadota bacterium | reverse complement strand
TGGATGTCGATGTCGTCTATGTCAATGCACGCGTGGATGACAGTGGCGTTGTGGCTTTTTTGAGCGATGTTTATGAATACGATGCTGTTCGCACAGGTAAGGTCGTACTCAAAAAACTGCCCAAACCGAGGGGATGGAAGTAACCATCATTGCTTGCCATTCGATAGCGGGATGTTGTAAACCATTCGAGTCTTTGTGACCTGATTAAGGAGAGATATCATGTTACCCCAAATCACTTGCACCATGGCACAGGCTGCCGGACCAAACTGGATGACGCTTGGCATCATCTTCGGCGTCATGGTGTTGATCTTTGTCATTCTTTTGCTCATTCCAAGCGGCGTAGACAAATCCGCTCTCGAATCGGATAAGAAAAAGCCAAAAGCAATCGAAGATAAAACCGACAAAAAAGCTTTGCCTGCTGCAGATCAGACAGACAAGGATAAAATGTCACTCGCTGAAATTAAAGAAGCCAAAAGAGCTTCCGTGAGCGAGGACAAATCAAAAGAGGAACGTCGTGAACTGCGCAAGGAAAGACGTGCTGCTACGCAGACGGCCAATGCCATTCATGAACGCGAGTCTTCCGAACATGCCTCGGATGAGAATAAGGACGAGGCCAAAGCAGAAGAGAAAAAGTCGGATACCGTAGTCGCTGATAATTCATCAGAAGAGAAATCCGCTGAAAGCAAACCTGAAACTGCAACAGAGAAGGCCGTTTCGAGTGAGGAAAAGGCCAAATCCGGTGATGATAAGGGAAGTGCAGCGAATATCGATGCTGTGGATGAAATCATATCCAAAGCGGACAACGATACCGGTGATGTTTTTGCTTCATTGTTTGGCGGTGTCATTGACAGTGATCTGAGTTTTGATGACATTACGGATGTTCCGAAACCAGAGAATGGCAGCGTATTTCCTACACTCGGATCTGCGTTGATCCCGCTCACTGATTTTGCGCATGACGATGATGATGGATTTGATGCACTCAGCGAATTGACAAAACGGCTGGAAGATAAATCGGAAAAAAAAACTCCTTAGTGAGTGAAAAAATCGTCGAAAAAAAAGAGAAAAAATCGAATTCGGCCACCGATATAAGCATTGCTAAAGCGAACGAAACCCCAATTGTTTCGAATGAAAAGGTGGCCGACGTCCCGAAGGATGCTCAGGACGAAACGGCGAAAATAAAAGCAGAAGCAGAGCGCATGCTTGCGGAGGCAGTCAAAGCCAAAGCCGAGGCAGAGCGCATGCTTGCAGAAGCAGCTCGCGTCAAAGCTGAAGCCGAAAAAAGTGCACAAAAGAGTGAGGCCAAATCGACACAAAAGAACGATTTATCTGTACAAACGGATTCATCCAAATCGAAGGATGCGGGTAAGAAAAATGAGAAATCAGATAAATCGAAAGATGTGACCAAAAACACCGCTGAATTGTCCAAGGCGTCCACTAAAAAGACCGAATCCGTATCGAAAAAGTCAGAGGCACCGTCCAAAGGAAGCGGGACGACGCGTAGTTTGAACGATGGGCTCGAAAACACACGATCGCATGGATTTTTGGCACAGATTGGCAAAATTTTTAAAGGTGAATTGAAGAGTTCAGTCGTCGATGAGCTCGAAGAAATATTGTTTACAGCCGACATTGGTGTCAAAACCGCCGAACATCTTTTGGATGAAGTGACCAAAAATCTGAAGGATAAAGGCGATGGTGCAGCAGCGATGGCGCTGCTTCGTCAGGAAGTCGAAAGCATATTGAAATCCTGTGAAAAGCCATTTGTGATTGGTGATGAGAAGCCGCATGTCATTTTAACCATTGGTGTGAACGGCGCAGGTAAAACGACGACTCTGGGCAAGATGGCATCTCAATTGACGGCACAGGGGAAGAAAGTTCTTTTAATTGCTGGCGATACATTCCGGGCAGCCGCGATAGAGCAGCTTGAAGAGTGGGCAGTGCGCTGTGGTTGTGAGATTTATCGCAACAAACAGGGTGCAGATCCGTCAGGTACGATATTTGATGGTATCAAATATGCGAAAGAACATGGGTTTGATGTAGCGCTTGCCGATACGGCAGGCCGTTTAAACAACAAAAAAGATTTGATCGAAGAGCTGAAAAAAATTCATCGTGTATCCGGTAAAGCGATGTCCGGTGCCCCCCATCAGGTATTGCTCGTTCTGGATGCGACGAATGGTCAGAATGCGCTGGCTCAGGCGAGAGATTTTGGCGAAGCGATTGATTTTGATGGAATAATTCTGACAAAGCTTGACGGCACGGCAAAAGGCGGTGTACTGATAGGAATTTGTGAGGAACTGAAGAAGCCAATCTACTTTATAGGGATAGGTGAAATGATAGAAGACTTGCGTAAATTTGAGGCAGAAGAGTTTGTCGAGGCCTTGTTTTTAAAGGAGTAGCCTTTAAAAAAAATCAAAAGTGTGAATTTTATTCCGGGCTAGTTGCACAAAACAATAAAACTGTGATATATAGAAAAAGCCCTGCGAAGTAGCAGTGAGTTGTAGCTTACGGGCTCAGGTTGTAAAAAGATGTGCAGCTGTTAATCAACTTGGACCATCGCAAGATGGTACGATGAGGAGCTTTTTGATGCGCCGTGTCCTCAGTGTAATGATATTGGCATTGATTATGATGATGATGCCTGCCCTGGCAATGGGTCAGGAATCAGAAAGTTCGGAAGGAGCCGCCCCAAGTGCTTCTTCGGACAGTTCGGATTCTGATGCATTTCAGAGTCGTATCGTCGTCAAAAGTCAGAAGAAAAAGCGAGAATTTAACGATAAGATTGTCGTTATTCAGCGCAAGCCCTTTATGCGCCGAAACCGCGTTGAGCTTGCCCCGATGTTCTATGGTGGGGTAAATGACTCTTTGCTGTTCCAGGTGGGTGTGGCAGGTCAGATTAATTACCATATTCTCGAATGGCTTTATGTTGGGGTCTATGGCGGTTATCAGGATTGGCGTGTAGCTGATCGTAAACAGAACGGCTTGTCAGAGGTATATGACGATGTCATCGATGCAACCGATGCTAATCCAAAGACTTCAATCGTAGATTGGTATGTTGGTGGTGTAGTTGGATTTGTGCCCCTTTATGGTAAATTCTCCATCTTCAATACATCGGTTGTTCACTGGGATTTCTCCCTTGGGATCGGCGGTGGTACGGTGAATACACGTGCCAATGGTTTTGTGGGTGCCGGTTTGATCACGGTCGATCACCGTTGGTATCTTCTTAAATGGCTCAGCCTTAACATCGGTCTGAAAGGCTGGGTTTATTATGAAGATGTCGGGGGTTATAAAGGCGTATTCACGCATTGGCAGGCAGGTATTGGTGTAGGCTTCTGGCTTCCTCCTTCGTGGACTTATCGGTCTGAATGGTAGTCTGAATCGTCCTCAGTTGTTTTATTGTCTTTGGTGTTTGAACAACAGGTCTTTGGAAATGTCCACGGCCTGATATTAAAGGATGGGATTACGCATGAAGCGGTGGATTAGCCTTCTGGCGTTGATCGTATTATTTGCATTCGCTTTACCTCAGACTTCTTTCGCTGCTGATGACGATGAGGGTATTTCAAGCCTCGAAAAAGGTGAGCCAATTCGACATCTGATGCTGCTGCGCTCCGGAAGATTTGAGATCCAGCCTCTGGCTATGTTCGGTGTAAACGAACCTTTCTATCAAACGATCGGTTTCGGCGCTGAACTCGCCTATTACTTCACGAATTACCTCGGACTGGGCGCTTCGTTCGTCTACAATCCTCTCCATTTGGATAATGACGAAATTAAAGCCGTCAAACAAGAAGGTTATAGCGAGAAGGTTACATCCACTCTCGCTGTCGCTCAGGCCAATATGAATTTCGATGTGGGCCTTTATTATGCACCTATGTTCGGTAAATTCTCCGTCTTCGGGTGGATTCTGAACTATGACTTCCATATCTTTGGTGGTTTCGGCGCAATTATTATGGGAGCTACCTGCGGTGCCGGTGGATCGGATTGTAAGGAAGCTAAAAATAATAACCTCGAAGGGCCTAAATTCGCCGGCGTCATGGGACTCGGTGTCCGTCTTTTCATGAACAATTTCGTCGCACTCAATTTCGAAATGAAAGATTACATGACGAAATACGCTGACTTCTCACGTGGTCCTGCCGACGATCGTGAACGCTTCCAGAACTTCGTTGTCGGTACTTTTGGCGTCAGCCTCTTCTTCCCGATCAACGTTTATATGTCTAAATAATAACGTTCACACTTCCTTTAAAAGCGAGGCTTTCTTGAGAGTCTCGCTTTTTTTGTTTTTTCTTTGTGGCCGCTATGCTGCGCATACGCGTCCTTTGCGGCTGCTATGCTGCGCATACGCAGCCGCTGCTTATAATATGCGCGCGGCGTATTGGCATGATATGACAATAGACGCGCGATAATATGGGCGTATCACCGTCAGGTGATAGCCCATAACAAATAAAAAAAGGCTCTGTGATACAAGAATGGATATGTCGTTCGTTGATCATTGCCATTCTGGCTTGAAGCTTAGAGAAGGTTACTCAAAGCACAAAGCTTAAAGTTTAAAGCTCAAAGCTATGAATTATCAGAATCGTCAAAATTGAATCATATCCACGCTGATTCAACATTGCTTAAAGAAAACGGTTATCCTATGAAATTTTATACGCTCTCTCTGATTTTGGCTTTTTTTCTTACCGGCTGCACGCATTCTGCTCAAACTTCTGTTGCAACTCAGAATTCGACTCAAAATACGAAGGATAATGAGGTACAGGCATCACAGGTTCTCGATAATAATGGCGTAAACGCTGGTGCTCAGACAAACAGCGCAGCTGCAGATAACACAGAAACTGAGTTGGTCAATACGCATGATGCTTGCTTTCATGTCACCCATAAAGTTTCAGAAATGCTGGTGGTTTCGTCGATTGGTGCTTTGACTGTTGACGGCAAAGATTTGTGGGTTGCGCAGACGCCGGCGGGAGATGTCAAAATCTTTAAATCGCAGAATGATGACGTTGAAAACCGCACAATTGCTCAGAATGCGCAGATTGCTTGTTACGAAAAGTTGGATTCGCATTTTCGTTTGGGATGGATAGCGCGCAACGCACAGGATGGCACTTTTAAACTTGAAATCCACGATTTTAATGGTGATATCGTCGAGAATCGCGATGAATTATGGCTCGCTACGACGCGTGGGTTTGTGCCGGATGCCGGCACCAAATGCGCTTTTTTGGGCAGGCGCGATTTGATTGTTGTTGGGACGCGTCCTCGCGGTGATCATGTACCGCTTCATGGTTTTTTCCATCTGCAATCACGAGCGCTTAAACTCATAGAAGGGACTTCCGAACACGTTCCACTGCTCGAATCTGCAATTCAAAAAGATGGCAAAACTCAGCTACTCATGCGCACCGTCGAACGGGATGGGGATAATAAACCGCAATGGCCTTTTGGGGTTTATCATCTGATTGATGCTGAAGAAGAGGCTCAGCTGGAAAAAGTACTCGGAGCAGATTTTATCGTTGCTGATGCTGATAAATGGCTTTCGTTTGATAAATCCGGATGTCTCTTGACTGAAAACACCAGGATTTGTCCCAATAAACCACTGCAACTCCGCGAAATACGCGCCTTGCCGGGCATGTGCGAAGATACGGTTTGCGTTGAGATGATGACTTATCAGGAAAACTGGATCGCCAAAATTCAGGCTGATTCTGTAGAATTGATTGCCATCCCCCCAAAAATGCGATTGTTCGAAAAGACGCATCGGGCAACAAATGAATGGTTGAGCGTCACGATGGATGAGGTGCGTCCGGATTTGACGGATGGCCTCGAATTCGTCGAAATTGACAGGAATTGCCTGGGAATTTGAATGAATTCGGAATTCGGAATTCGTAATTCGTAATTATCCAGGCGTTCTCTTTGTCATTCCTAAAGAATTGAAGTATTTGAGCTTTAGAGTGACATTTGAGTGTTACAAATCCAATTACGCATTATGCATTACGCATTACGCATTACGAAAGCTATTCTCCCTAATCTTTAGATTTCCCCTTTAGTTTTGCTAATCCAATTCCGCATTCCGCATTCCAAATTCCGAATTAGAAATGCGTTATTCCTCAGAATCATCTGTATCCCCGTTGGCCGGATTGGAAATGCCGTATTTTTTCATCAATTTCCTGAAATATTTTCGGTCAATTTCTGATTCTCTCGATGCCTGAGAAATATTGTAATGATTGCGTTCGAGCAGGGCGCGAATGTATTCCCCTTCGAAATTGGCGAGCCATCTTCTTTGGCTTCTTTAAAAGTCTTGGAGGAATAGTCGAGAGAGGGGTGAATATCGGCGGTGTTGTTTTGGTTTTCGGCTGGCTCGACCTGCAATGTCGTGCTCGGTGTCGGTACTTCTTTTTCGGGAAGTGCGGCACATTTGGCAATATGTTCAGGTAAATCCGAGAGTTCAATGCAATCGCCATCCGCAAGGGAACAGGCGCGTTCGACGACATTGAGCAGTTCGCGGACGTTGCCTGGCCAGGTATAGCTCGTCATGGCTTTGAGCGCTTCGCGCGAAATGGAGCGAAGTTTGAGATTGGCATTGAGATCTCGGTTGAAAGCGGAATTTTTGAGGAAATGTTTGACGAGCAGGGGCAGGTCGTCAATGCGATCCCTGAGTGGAGGCAGGAAAATGCGCACGACGGAGAGTCGGTAGAAGAGATCTTCGCGGAAGCGGTTGCTTCGGACTTCTTCTTCGAGTTTTCGATTTGTAGCAGCAATGACGCGGACATCCACGGGGATAGCTTTGGCAGCTCCGACGCGGCGAACTTCTCTTTGTTCAAGAACGCGCAGGAGTTTTGGCTGTAATTCAAGATTGAGTTCGCCCAATTCATCGAGGAAAATAGTTCCTCCCTGTGCGAGCTCAAACAGGCCCTGGCGTGTCATGATTGCCCCAGTAAATGAACCTTTTTCGTGCCCAAAAAGTTCGGATTCAATGAGGGATTCGGGGACTGCACCGCAATCAAAGACGACAAATGGTTTTTTGGCGCGCAAACTCATTTTGTGAAGTGTATGGGCAATGACTTCTTTGCCTGTGCCTGTTTCACCTTCAATAACAACCGTGGCATTCGTGGGGGCGATTTTTTCGAGAATGCCATAGATCTCGCGCATTTTGACATTGCCTCCGATGATGTCACCGAATTTTTCTTCGTTGGAGGGAATGACCGCAACTTCTTCATCCATGGGCTGAAAGATGAATTCGGATTCGCCAAAACGAAGCAGACATCCAGGAGCGAGGTATGCTTCTTTAATTCTTACCTGATTGATCCAGGTGCCATTGGTCGAATCGAGATCCCGAATGATGTAGGCGTCTTCTGTTTGAATGATCTGGGCATGATACCGGCTGACGGTATCGTCTTTGATCACGAGGTTGTTGTCATCCAGTGAACCGACCGTAATGAGCCCATGCTCAAAGACCCATTCTCTTCGATTTGTCTTTTGCTGCGTTACAATGCGGCATTTTCTTAGATGAATGGTCGTGGGTTTCCCATCGAGATAAGAAATTTTTGTGGGTGCAATATAATCTTGAAATCGATTAGCCATGAAAAATCCGATTGAGCTTGGGGAACGCAAAGTCTGTGCAAATGGCTGATGTGGGCCATCTACACGTTTAAACTGGCTGATATTTTATGGTTTTATCGCGTGATGGTCAAGCATTAGGTGGGGATTTTTGACCCCAGTTTGTGAAGTTAGTTGTGCAAAAAAAAAGGCTATGTTTAACCACCGTGGATATGCCTTGTTCCAATGGTTTCGTATCTTCATTGCTTAGAGCTTTGAGCTTTGAGCTTTGAGTGGTGAATCCTTTCTCTAAGCTCCAAGCTCTAAGCTCCAAGCCTGGATGGCAATCTTTCGAGAGCAAAATATCCACGCTCGTTAATGAGAGCCAAAAAAAAAGCACCTCAGCTTGGAGGTGCTTTTACAGGGGTGGAAGGATTCGAACCCTCGGCCCACGGCTTTGGAGGCCGTTGCTCTACCAACTGAGCTACGCCCCTAT
>JAGACY010000093.1 GCA_017613855.1 Pseudomonadota bacterium | reverse complement strand
TGCACCTGCACCTGCACCTGCACCTCAGCCTCAGGTCATTCCCATTCCTTCTATTCCACAACCAAAGGCCAACATTCAGCCAGCGGCTCCTGCAAAACCCAAAACGGTGGAACCTGCACAGCCTGCCGCCAAAGCAGAACCTGCTCCAGAGCCTAAAAAAATTGTCGAGCCACTCCCCGCACAGGAAGAGATACCACTCAGAAATGCTTCCGGTGGTACCATGGATTATATCACGCTCATCCTGGCAATGCTTTCCGCCGTTGCATGCATTGCATGGCTCGCATTTGCTGCCATTTCACTTTCCACATTGACGATGCTCGCCGGAGCAACGATACTTAGTATCATTATTGATGGTATCTATTTCCCGCTGCGCAATAAAATTAAGCCTGTCATGATGACGCTCATTTTCCTGATTGCGCTCATCGTTCTCTTCCTCGCTTTCTTCACGCAGCGTTCTGTTATGGTTTCCAAGTTTGTCTACTTTATTGCCATGGGTGGACAATTCTTAACCACGATTTGCTGTTTCTTTAGAAAAAGCTAATGATTCAGTAATGCAGTTTTCTTCAGGCTGAGTTCACCTTTACTGCGTGTACTCAGCTTTTTTTTAAGTATTTGATAGGTTCGAATCATAACAGTCCTGCAAAACAATCATGGTTATGATTCACAAAACCACCATGCAACTTCATAGTTACCTGCGTTCTCACGCAGCATCTTAAATGGCCTGCATTAAACAGTATGATCCATCTTCACCGATATTGTTGCATTCCCCTTCTGATTTGGGTTGCATGCTGGTTTTCTGTCGAAGCAGCCGCTAAACCCAAAACACCACCAGCCCCTGAGATTCCAACGACCAGGACAATTACAACGACACTCAAACCCGAGCGTCCCAAACGTGTGATTGATCTCTATTATCTCGACGGAAATAAACGTTCCTGTACGGACACTTATAAAGTAGAAGCCTCAAGGATCTACATCCATACCCATCAGGCCATTTCTTTTACAACTTACATACAACGGAAATGCGGCGGTAAATTTCTCAATGCCCCCATTCCCAAATCCGTGACCTTCACTGCCCGCAATATCAACGGAAAATCCGGCTCCGCCAATCAAACAATTACACCATCTTCGAGTACTTTTTCATTCACACACACCTTCGAAAAATCAGGCACTTATCAAATTAACATCGTACATCATGTCGATGATGTCGAATCCCATACCGTGAGCTTTACCATAAGTGTCCTGCCTTAATGAATTCGCAATTCCGCATTAAACAATGCTTCTCCAACGAAAGACAGAAACAAACGCAACCGGCGCAGAAGCCAAAACCGAACCCAAGGATTATGTTGCATCCTTTAGATGGTTCACAGGACTCATCTGTGTCATCCTGGTTCTACTTCTCAGTCGTTTTTGGTATCTGCAAGTCGTGGATGGAGATCATTATAAGCAACTGGCCTTTAATAATTTCATCAAAAGGCGCGTCATTCCTGCAGAACGCGGACAAATTTTCGATAGTAAAATGCGTGCTGTGGCGACCAACCACCCTTCCTACGATATCACGCTTACACCTGCATTTTTTACAAATTCCAGCGAACCCCAGGAAGAATATATAGCGAGGATTCAGGCATTGGCGACCTATCTCGACCTGAACGAGGAGGAGAGAGAAAAACTCAGTGCCAAAATCAAATCGACCAAACCCGCCGAAAGATTTGCTCCGATTCCTGTAAAAAGCGGCATAACCCGGGATCAGCTTGCCAAAGTTAAGACCAACTCACTCATGCTCCATGGTGTCGAAGTCGTTGCCACAAGCCGGCGATATTATCCGTTTAATGAGCAGGCAGCCCACCTGATTGGTTACGTCAATCAAATCAACGACGATGAGCTTCAAAAACTGCGCATGTATGGTTACCGCATGGGTGATGTCACGGGACGCATGGGGATTGAGCGTACTTTCGAGCCCATTTTGCGAGGCGCTAACGGTTTAAGTGCAAGCGTCGTCAATGCTCAGGGCATTCCCCAAACTGATCCGGAATCGGTCGCACTCATGAAAGACTGGCACGATGTCGAGCCTATCTCAGGAAAGAATATCATTCTGACCATCGATATGGATATTCAGCGCATCCTCAAAACGGCTTTGCGCGATTATCCAAGCGGTGCCATCGTCGCTGTTCAACCCGATACCGGAAAAATTCTGGGCATGGCATCTACACCGTCGTTCAACCCCAACAGCTGGTCCGGCAGACTCTCACGTGATGAGCATATCGACATGGATACCAATCCCTACAAGCCCATGCTCGACAAAGCATTGCTCTCATTCTTTCCGGGATCTATCTACAAAGTCGTCACTGCAGCAGCCGCACTCGAAGAGGGCCTTATGCGCCCTCAGGATACGCTCACCTGCCCCGGATACTACGAATACGGTTTGCAAAAACGTCGTTTCCACTGCTGGAAACATTCGGGCCACGGTGTCGTAAGTATTACCGAAGCCATTGCATCCAGCTGCGACGTCTATTTCTACAAAGTCGGCGAAAAACTCGGCATTGACACACTCGCTGATTACGCCAAAATGTTCGGGCTCGGTGAAAAAACGGGCATCGGTATCAACAATGAATCTTCCGGAACCGTACCGACAAGAGAATGGCACAACAAGCGCTCCAAAGAAGGTTTTCAGGGCGGTTTCACGCTTTCAACATCCATCGGACAGGGCGACGTTAAAGTCACACCATTGCAAATGGCCATGCTTTATGCAACCATTGCAAATGGCGGTACGCTCTATTACCCGCAGCTCATCGATCGCATCGAAACTGCCGATGGACACCCGGTTTTTACTTATCCAAGCCGCGTTCACGCAAAACTGCCCTTCAAAAAAGAAACGCTCGAAACCATAAAAACCGGACTCGATATGGTCGTCAACAGCGAAATCGGGACAGCTTTCGCCTACCGGCTGGCCAACGTCAATGTCGCCGGAAAAACCGGCTCTGCACAGGTTATCTCCAAACGCGTTTCTGCTGCCGCAGTCGAATTCAAATACCGAGACCACGCATGGTTTGCAGCATTTGCCCCCATCGAACATCCCCAAATTGCAGTAACCGTCTTCCTCGAACACGGCGGTTCCGGCTCTGCCAATGCCGGCCCTGTCATTATGGAAGTCATCGACCGATACTTCAGGGAAATCGTTCCCGATAAACCAATCAGCAATTAGCAACTTATTGGTCATATAAAACAAATGAAACTCATTGCACCCAAGCCTATCAAATCTTTTTTTGCATCTTTCGACTGGGTTTTGTTTTTCCTCGTCCTGGCCATCATCGCCATCGGAATATTCAACCTCACGAGTATCGCCAATATTTTGCCCAAACCGCTCCATAACACACAAATCCTGTGGTTTACACTGGGCTTCTTCTTCTTCGTCATTCCCTGTGCATCCATCGATTATCGAAATTATGCGAGATTCGGCAACATCATTTACGGATGCGGCGTTGCCATGCTCATCCTCGTTCTCATCTTCGGAACAGATTTCAACGGCTCAAAACGCTGGATTAATCTTGGCCTTTTTCACATGCAGCCCTCCGAACTCATGAAAATCGCCATGGTCATCTTTGTGGCCAAATTTTTCGCCACCCGTGAACATGCAGCCAATTATAATTTAAAACAGCTTCTCCCCTTATTTGGCGCCATTCTGCTCCCCATGGGCCTGATCTTCCTCGAACCTGATCTCGGAACTGCTCTGCTCATCGCCCTCATTTCAGGAATCATGATACTCTTCGAAGGCGTCAAAAAGAAAACCATCGCACTGCTTGTCGCCATCATGATTGCATGTGCACCGGCGGCATGGTTCATCATGCATGATTATCAGCGTTCACGCGTCCTCACATTTTTACAGCTCGAAGATGATCCCTATGGCAGCGACTGGCAGGTCAAAAACTCCGTCATTGCCGTTGGTGCCGGCGGCCTCACAGGACGCGGTTACGGACAAAGCACACAGGTGCAAAAAGGCTTCGTCCCCGAACCCGAAAACGACTTTGCACTCGCCAACTGGGCCGAAGAATACGGGTTTATCGGCGTTGCGGCACTTCTCTTTTTATATCTGTGCCTGCTTCTATGGTCGTTGCACATCGCCAAATCTGCGCGAGATCGCTTCGGAATGCTACTCGCAATCGGCATCGCGGCCATATTCTTTTGGCAAGTCGCCGTCAATACCGCCATGGTCGTCCGCTGGGCACCCGTCGTCGGCATCACTCTGCCACTCATTTCCTACGGCGGTTCGAGCGTCCTCTGCATGATGATCTGCGTCGGTATTCTCATGAATGTTTCTATCCGACGACACATGCTCGCCAAAGATTAATTCACTTTTGACCTTATTTTTATAACGCTCGGCTATCGGCTGCGCCGATACGCCTCGCCTTTCGGCCTTTTTCGCAAGCGAAATACGGCCGAAATATTTATAAATGCAGAATGATGAATGATATCAAAT
>JAGACY010000092.1 GCA_017613855.1 Pseudomonadota bacterium | reverse complement strand
TTACGCATTACGCATTACGCATTACGCATTACGCATTACGCATTACGCATTACGCATTACGCATTACGCATTACGCATTACGCATTACGCATTACGCATTACGCATTACGCATTGCGCATTACGCATTACGCATTGCGCATTACGCATTATGTTTTATGGTTATCGGCTATCTGCCATTCAATGGCGAGTAATGACTCGTCATTGAATGGCAGATACGCCGATTTGCCTGTGCTATTCGCAAGATTGCGAATACGCACAGGCACTTTTTTAAGCGTTCGATGCCCTGGTCATCGTCTACGGCGAAACACGGGCCGACGATTCGAAGTGATAATTTTACGGCTCAATTCATATATTTCTGTCAATGACTCAATTTCGAGCGGCACTGGTTTGAATGCGGCAGATGACACAAGAGAACAAAATAGTGTGATGCGTTCATTGAGTGTTTTACTCAGTTGGTGTTCATTTAAATCATCTATAAATTCTTCTGGTGAAAAAGTTCCCCAGGGAACCGGTTCCCCATAAAACGACTCGCAGACAGCTTCATAACACTCGATTGCATAGTCGCGCCGAAGTGTCATTTTTATCCGGATTCTTTGATTCTGCATGACCTTGCCCGACCAGGGCATATAATCAGGGTGGCTAATGGTGAGCGTACTTTGCGGCTGAGTTGGAACGGGCCAATGGATTTCTTCCTGTTTTTTTCCGTCAATTGAAATCTCAATTGTTTTCTCATCAAGGATGGCACCAGATTTTTTCTCAACACAGATAAATTCACAGACAGAATCCCCCGGTTGGTCACCTGACAATTCCATCTTTTCAATATGTGTTGTTTTATCAGGTGGAGCCGGCAAAGCGCGTTTTCTGTATTTTGCGATCCCCAGGCTCACGGCGATTCCTAAAGCAAGAACAGCCCAGGACCCCCACATCCAAAGGGAATTGCGGGGTGGTTTTATGCACAAAGCTGCCTGAACAGCACCAAATTCCTGCCATTGATCGGCACGTGACAAAACCGCCTCATAACAACCGGATGGAATCTGATCGATATTAAACCGCATCTGACCATGCGTATCGGAAATACTCATCAAGTCAATTCTGGCCCCATCTGGGCTGCTTAAAACCAGCCTGGCCTGTATTCCATCCTGAGGTAAAGAAGGTTCAATACGTGCCACGATTGCTCTGCTGAATCCATCGTATTCGACATCCAATTGAGGTATGAAAAGCCGATCGTAAAAGAAAATATCGGAATTCAGCGTTTCGGAGAACCAGTTTTTCCCTTCAAAAACAGCACATTCGAAAACATATTTTCCCGGCTTAAAGCTGGAAGTTTTGAATTCAAGCCGAGTTACATTCTGTTCTGAGTCAAACCGAAATTTTTCAGACAGCCTGTCAATAGAAGCCATGCCCGTAATTTCATACTGAGCACATGAAACATCCGGATATTTTTCGCAAATAGGAGCACGCTGCAAATCGATGTAAAGATCTTCCCCAACGGGAAACAAAACCGGTGATTGCAACGATAAATTGGCATGACATCGGGTGATGTCGAACTCGAATGTCTCTTGTGAAGCCCGATAATTCTCCTGACTGGCAAACTCAGCGAACCCGGCATAACTTCCCTCACCGAGGGACAATTCGAGTACAAAACGCCCCTTCCAGTCAGTCGTGCGAGTCGTCATATAGTCCTCCTGAGTAGAGCGATTTTTAATAAAAATTTTTACTTCGCGATTTGGTAGACTGTGGTTAAGGTCGTCCAGCAGTACCCCTTCGACATGTCCTCCGTTCAGGCCATGAACATTCAAAATCAGCTGAGTCTGAGCTTCGATCCAAATTGATTCTGCGTGCGCAATTTGTTCCACATTCAGCAGATAAAAAGGTATAAGTAGAATCGTAAAAAAACTGAAACGATGCGTTTTCAGTATGAGTTCAAGGGTAAAATGCAACATGGTTCCAGCAATTTTTGCGCGCTTAAAATCAGAAATTGACAAGGTTTATACCGGGAAAAATTCGACAGTCCGTGCGTTGCTCGTTGCCATGATTATGGGTGGTCACGTTCTTGTCGAAGGCGTTCCCGGGCTGGCCAAGACGACACTGGCCAAAGCGTTGGCAAAAGCAACGGATGCAGAATTCAAACGCATTCAGTTCACGTCCGATCTTCTGCCCGCAGACATCACTGGTTCGAATATTTACAGGATGGACAAAGGAAAGTTCAAGTTTATACCTGGTCCAATTTTCACGAATATTCTCCTTGCCGACGAAATCAACCGTGCATCAGCCCGTACACAAAGTGCTTTGCTCGAAGCGATGCAGGAAAATCAGGTCACGATCGATGGCCGAACGCATCACCTTCCCAAGCCTTTTTTTGTCATTGCCACCCAGAATCCCCAGGAAGAGCGAGGAACTTATCCACTGCCCGACAGCCAGCTCGACCGTTTTATGTTTCGCATTCGTCTCGACTATCCCACTGCCACCCAGGAAAAAAGCATCATCATGCAGGCAGTCAATCCCGATGTCACAATTCATCCTGTTTTTAGTCCGGATGACATCGACGATATCAGAAAAGAAATCAGTAAGATCCAGGTTTCGGATGCCATTGGCCAGTATATTACGGATTTGATCCGCCAAACCCGGGAAGAATCGGTCATTGAACGCGGTGCCAGTCCTCGTGCCGGCGTCATGCTCTTGAATGCAGCCAAAGGATACGCATTCCTGCGTCAGGCAGATTATATTATTCCTGAAGACATCAAAGCTGCTGCCCCACTCATTCTCAACCATCGCCTCATTTTGGCACAGGATGCCCCCCCCGTTGACGACATCATTAAAGAGCTGCTCGAAAAAGTAAAATTTAGTTAATCCCCCCTGAATGCTCTGACGGGATCGAGATGAGATGCTCGCCATGCAGGACGTGCACTGCCCACAAGACAGAACGCCATTCCACCTAAGATAGCCCCAACGATAAGTGCGGGTGAAAGCTCAAAAAAACTGGCTGTTTGAATTGGCATTTCCGGCAGGAATGCGACTATGCCATGATCCACAATCTGGATGAGTACGATTGCCATTATTACACCGCACAATGCACCGGCAAAACCAACGATACACCCTTCACATAAAATCATGCGGGCAATATGGCTGCGCGATGCGCCCAGGGCCCTGTAAATTCCAAGTTCCAGCCTGCGTTCTGCAATAATCATAAAGAAAGTCTGTGCAATGTTAATTGCACTGATCGTCACAATGAGCAAACTAATCAAAGAAAACAGCAGGGTTAATATCGATATCATCAGGCCTATCTTATCTGCCTGCGTATGACTGGCATCCAATTCAAATCCAAGATTTCTTACCTCCTGTGCGATTTTAGCGACATCCCCATTGGAATGTGCTTCCAGAACAATCGAGTGATAGGTTCTGCTCTGTTTGTCACCGCTAAAATAGGCATTAAAACGGCGAACATACGAGATCGGCATCGTAAATCCCAATGGAATTGCACGCGAAGAGAGTCCGACACACTGCATTTTTCTCATCTTAGGTTCACCCTGAGCCGACTCTCCTAAATACGAATTTCCCAATTCGACATCAAAAACAAATCCAGTGAGCGCTTCTGCAGTCAATTTAGGCAGCTTGACCCCTGTTCCACTCGAAAGAGCCGTCGTCAATCCGGTATTGTAAACATTGAGCATAGCCGGATTCACAACTATGGGAATTGGCATCTCGCAAGTGCCGGTATCCTTGACACAATAGGTCGGTTCCGGACATTCATGCATCGAACTCTCTGGATTACAAGATTGTTTTTGACAAAACCCGTCGAGACAAAACTGCCCGACCGGGCACTCATTACCACCATAAGTACAGCTGACTTCTGCATCCCAATCACGAAATCGCTCTGGATGGGGCAAATCCGTTGCCAGATTGGGCGCAATACCATCGGCAATCACTTCGGCACGAAAATTTTTCCCAAGTACTTCTTTGCCCCCTGTAGCCCATGCCGGAAATGTCCATTTCATTTTGGGATAAACTTCATCGACATGTTCAATTTTAGAAAGTTTATCAATGGCGCGCTCATCCATCTTTACGATGGAAAACTTTGTCAAACCGAAATCATAAGTCCTTGGCACCACCTCAATTTGCCGAATTGCAAAGAGGTCTTCCAGCACGACACGCTTGACACCGTTGCCCAGAGCGACGAAAAATACCAATGCGGCAATGCCGACAATGAGTCCGATGGAGGACATCAGCAAAGCATGCCGATTTCGATTGAGATCTTGTTTTACAAGGTGAGAAATGCCCATACCGTCTTTTTTCCAACATAGTCGAACGCCGTCACTCGACGAGCTCGAAGAAAATGCGTGTCATGCCGCATGGCAGACTTTTTGTCAACGCAGCAAACAAGGCTTTGATTTAACCCTGAGCAATCCGACAAAAGCCAACTTCCCTACAATCATTGCACCTCCCGATATGACGAATGCTGCCATTTCAGCACCATACGAAGCATCTCCACAGGGCCTCATTGAAACCAGAAAAGCAATTGCCCAAATCTATCCGAACAAAGTGGATCCGGATCATATTCAGCTTTTTGCCTCGACCAGTGAAGCTGTGGGAGCCATTGTAAAATTATTTTGTACCCCAGGAGATGAAATCATTACATGCACACCAACCTACCCATTGCTCGACTGTCTGTGTTCACTTGAGTGTGTGCGATTACTCGAAGTGCCTTTGCAGGATTGTGCCGGTCAATGGGCCATTGACTTCTGGACGCTTGAAAAAACATGCACAGAAAAGACGCGTATCATCATCGTCGTGAGTCCCAATAACCCCACAGGTCATTGCATTCCTTCGGAAGAAATGGCACAGCTTTCCCACTTTTGTGCACAGCGTGGCATCGCTCTCGTGATTGACGAGGTATTTGCAAGCTATCGACTCAATGATTCACCCCATCTAACGCAGGAACCTGCCGCATCCTTTTATCATGAAGGCTTACTCATCAGCCTGAGCGGATTGTCAAAAGTCTGCGGTCAACCCCAGCACAAACTTGGATGGGCTGTTTTTGGAGGAAATGAAGAACTCATCCAGGAAGCCATGCAGCGCATGCTTTTTATTACCGATTCAACACTGAGTGTATCAGGATGGGTACAGCGCATCGCGCCCTACTATCTCCAAAACCGCCAAATATTTCGTGAAGCCTGCCTCAAAAGAATGCAGGACAACTACAATTTCTTGAAAAACTATGTGCAAATGCATGACATTCAGTGGCGCGTAGATCAAGTTGATGGCGGATGGAGTGCATGTATTCGTCTTCCGGGATGGACAAATGACGAAGAAATCGCCGTTCAATGTGCAAACAACGGCGTACGGGTCTTTCCCGGAACTTTTTTTGGATACCGGGAGAACCAACCCACACTCGTAGTCAGTTTGATCACACCATGCGATGTATTTCAATCGGGTATCGAAAAACTTTCTGAACTACTCATGATTTTTCTAAATGAATAAATATGCGAAGATGAAATCAGAGTTATTTTGTGCTATGATTCATAAAGCATGCCTTGCTCAAGAGCAGGCTTTTGCGTTCCGACATCTCATGGATGACTGCAAATGAAAAACCGTCTTTCAATTCTCATAGTACTCCTTATATCGGCTACAGCATTTGGATGTAAGTGGGATAACGAGATTTACAGCAACTTTGTCAATTCAAAGAATGATGATGCGCATCTCGTGCCATGTCCGGGATTCTTTTATCCTAAACCAGGTAATTCTCCAGCATACTATGAGCTATCGACGGGTATTTGCTATACTAAGAGTGATGAAACAAACACGATTCTTCCACAAAACAAAAAAATCATTACAAAAGAAAACATTCACACGATCCAGGGATTGCAGGATTATAAGATTTGCCAGATTTATCAAAGTGATCCTGCCTACTACTTTAACAAGGAGGAATCCCCTGTTGAATTAATGTTTGTCGGTGATTATCAAGCCATCGATAATTATTATAAGAATTTTGACTATACACAGCCGAACTACGATTACAGCCTTATTGTCAATGAGCATAACAATCTTACGATTACACAGTTAAACAGAATTTCGGATACCAATCAAATCTGTCCAACCGATTATCCGATTTGTACAGTCTACTATGCTCCACAGATTACGGGATTATCCTACAACTACAAATATGTAGATGAATCTTATCATATCGCAGATGATATCAGCGTTCAGCTTGTAGGTAATAATGACGAACTAAAGAAGAAAGAACTAACTCCATATAAATTCATTTGTACAAGCCAGGATAATGAGTTTATATTAAAGAATATCTGTCAGAGCAGTGATATTATATGTAATAATCTATGTGTTGACCCTCTTACCAATCACAATTACTGCGGTGCAAAAGGGAAATGCAATGATACCAATCCGGATAGCCCCAACTACCAGGGCACCACATGCGAATCACTGGAATCCTGCATAGAGGGAAAATGCCAAAAAAATACATCACTGGTATACTGCCAAAACAGCGACGACTCTTATGCATATATTGACCCTACATCCAATAACAACCATTGCGGCGCCAAAGGCGGATGCAGCGATTCGGACATCATGAGCCCGGATTTTAAAGGCGAGACATGCAATTCCCCAAATGAACAATGCGTCAATGGCTTATGTGCTACCCTCATGTGCTTCAACGAGCAAATCCTTTGTTTTGAAGACAACAGGTACCAATGTGTCAGCATGAATACCCCCCAGCATTGCGGTGGATGCGATACCTCATGCAGACATCCCCAATCCGATGAAATCGTAACAAGCACATGCAAAGTCAGTGATCCAGACGACAAAGGCGTGGTTTCATATCATTGCGAGTATCTATGCAACCCAGGATATCATGCGGAAGGAAGCACGGACAATAAACCAACGAATCATCCCGTCCCATGTGTACCATCCAAATCTGCCTGTAATCCTGAGTGTAGCAATAAACAGATATGTTTTAATGACAAATGCATCGACAATTTCTGTGCCGAAACCAGCCAGTGTCCAATCTCAGAAACGGAATGTGCAAGTCAATCCTTTGTTCAATGCGGTGAAAAATGCATCGACTGCCGTCAGAATCACGCGCTGGATGGTACATGCATCGACGGAGCATGCCAAATATCCAAATGTGAAGCAGGCTACGAGCTAACAACAAATTCCGACAACATCTCTGTCTGCGAATGGATCCAGCAGGAAGGAGATAATTGTAAACAGGATGATCTGCCCAAACTCGGAAAGCATGTGGCCGATGTGATCTGCGAAGATGGTCAATACCATATTACAGAATGTGAAAAGGGATTTCATATTGAGGAGAAGAACGACAAAACGCAAACCTGTGTTATGAACACAAATGAATCCTGTGCTCCGACAAATTCCAGCATAGCCATGAACTGCACAGAAAAACGTCCGGAGAATACGAGCAATTCTGATTTTTACTATCAACACTTTTTGTGTAATTTTGATGTCGGTGAAATCTGTGGATGCACACCGGAAGGCAACTGTGAGGTAACAGGCTGTACCAATGAGTATTCCAGCATGGATGATAATAATGGAAAACACTGTACAGCTTATCAGGCCACCAACTCATGCGGACACAATCACATTGATTGCCAGGAGACAACAAATTACAACAAAGACGACACCAAGTGTATCCAATACCAAACGCTCATCACCGACAATGACTTAATCAAGAATATGCCGGCACTGTCATGGAGCGATTATATTTGCCATATTGATAAATGTACAACCGAAGCTCATCTCAATGGCACATCATCCTCCTGCCGACCCGATTCTGACTATGAGTGCGGTGATTTACAGCAAACATGCAGCCCCATCGAAGCTTGTAAACAAATTCCCAATTCGGAAAAAACGCAATGCGTATTCAATGGCCAGTCAAACATTACCGGCTGCCATGAAGGAAAAGAATGTTCCGATGGCGTAAAAAAGAATTTCATCTGTAAAGACGATATTTGTCAAAATCCAAGGATCTATGATACGCAATGCGGTTCTGATAATGACGAAACCGTAGATTGCCTTGAATATCGAAAAGACTTATCTGCAAATACAAAAGACAGTATCCCTACAGGAAAGTGCAAATATTATGATGATCTGCTCAGATCATTCTCCGAAGGGAATGGCACACCAGACAGATTGGTAAACGGGAAATGGGCTTGTGAATGTTCACAGAATAAGATTCTTTGTCTTGTCTGTAATTCCAAAGGAAATGTCCTGGAATGCCACACCCCCGAGGAATGCAACCAAAATGCTCAAAACTGTTTCAATGTCGCTCATTATCCCGACTATCAGTTTACAGATAGTTCCGAAGGCACAGAAAATCCGGACGATCCCGAACATCAGGATGACCCCGTAAATCCGGAAGAACCCGTAAATCCGGAAGAACCCATTGGATAACCATCCCATAAAAGACTGCCACGAATGACGCCGGGATGCAATGTTCCACCTTTATCTTCCACATTATGCTTGCAAAATCTGACCAATGTCATAAGAAAGCAAATGGAGGCGCCCCTAGTCAAGGCGCTGAAATTTTTCATAGGACATGGACAATGCTCAGCAAAAGTTACGATGCACTTCTCGAACGTTTTATCCGCTACGTCAAGATCGACACACAATCTGACCCGGAAAGCACATCTTATCCTTCGACAGCCAAGCAGCTCGATTTGCTCAGGCTTCTGAAATCTGAATGTGAAGCACTGGGGCTTTCGAATGTCGAAATGGATCAATACGGTTATGTGACGGCAACGCTCCCTTCGAATGTGGATTATCCAACCAAAACGGTCGGTTTTATCGCCCACGTGGATACATCTCCCGAAGTAAGCGGTGCCAATGTCAAACCGATTGTTCACAAAAACTATCAGGGTCAGGATATCGTCTTGCCAGACCGCAATGATATTGTCATAAAATTCGAGGACAATCCTGCTTTTGCCGAACAAATAGGCAATGATATCGTGACGGCATCCGGCACGACGCTGCTCGGTGCCGACAACAAATCCGGTGTTGCAGCTATCATGACAGCCATGGAATACCTCATTGCCCATCCCGAGATCAAACATGGTGATCTGCGCATCGCTTTTACACCGGATGAAGAGATCGGCGGCGGAACGGAATATTTTGACATTGCCAAGTTCAATGCCTACTGCGCCTATACGATCGACTCCTCGACGCGCGGTATGCTCGACACCGAAACCTTCAGTGCCGATATGATGTCCTTTACATTTGCAGGCATTAATACGCATCCTGGTGATGCCTATCATCACATGATCAATGCCATCAAACTGCTTTCGGAATTTGTCGATCGCCTGCCCAAAGATACACTCTCACCCGAAACGACACGTCAGCGCGAAGGTTTTGTCCACCCCACCGACATCAAAGGCGGTGTCGATTCAGCTTCCATTCAGTTTATTCTGCGCGATTTTGATGCTGCAAAACTCGAGGATCAACGCAAACTATTAATTTCGCTTGCACAGGCAACTGTTTCGGCACATCCGGGGGCAACCTTCTCCTGCGAACACAAGCAGCAATATCGCAATATGAGTTCCGTACTCGAAAAATTCCCCGATGTCACAAAGAATGCCGAACGCGCCATTCGCGATGCAGGCCTCGAAGTGCGCAAGATGGCTGTGCGCGGCGGCACCGACGGTTCACAGCTTTCGCTCAACGGATTGCCTACACCCAACATTTTCGCCGGTGAACAAAACTATCACTCGCGATACGAATGGGTCAGCGTCCAGGATATGCTCAAATCTGCCGAAGTCATCGTGCGCCTGGCTGGAATCTGGGCCGAAAAATAAGTTTTTTAACAAACGGATTTGTTCGCAACCTTGACTTAATTAGTAATGTGTAATTTGTAATTGGCTTGGCAAACAAAGTTTGTGTTTAAAGAGCTCCGAGTTTTGCAAATCGATCGCTGATAGCCGAAGAACAAATACCTCTTTGCTTTAGAATCAACCTTTAGCCTACTTGTTTAATTACACATTACACATTACACATTACTCATTGAAAAGGGCCTGAGCAAATCCGTAAAAAAAAATCCTGCCATATAGAGATACAAAAAAAGCCCGGCCAAAAGCCGGGCTTTTTTGTTTAAAAGTCAGCTGAATTATTCAGCAGCTTTTTCCTCTTTCTTCTCTTCTTTCACTTCTTCTTTCAC
>JAGACY010000091.1 GCA_017613855.1 Pseudomonadota bacterium | reverse complement strand
GTAATTCATATTATTCTCCTAGTTAAAATACAATACATAACGATCCACTTGTTGGTGTAACATTAAACGAAATATCTACATTATCCTTACTATGAGAATAATAATACCCCATAATTCCCGACAAAATGCCACCTGTAATCAACATACCTCCCCCCACACCGAACAAAACCAGAGATGTCGTTCTCATAGGGTTAATATTTGCCTCAGCCTTTTCGTCGTCAAAATCAATACCTTTATTATAATTCATCGCCAATCCCCCCGCCCCAACACCGGTCAATATCAATCCAACCCCGCCCAGAGCAACGCCGGTCCAAAGGCCGGCGGCATAGCCGCCGCGCGCGTCTTCATAGACCTGCTGCATTTCGTACTTCGTCTCGACACTGCCCACTTGCGCGTTTTGTTTCAGTTCGGCGAGTTCTTTTTTGAGTGATTCGAGGTTTTCGGGACGAGCATCGGGATGTTCTGCCTCGTAGCGATCAAACCACATCAACTCGAGGGTTTTGCCTCTGACGGTAAATTCTTCGGTATAAAGCGTTGCACGCTGGTAATAATACAAAGCCTTGCTGTCGTTGCCTTTTTCACGATAAATGCGCCCCATGGCATAGTTCAGCATCGGCGATCGTTCGCAGATTGTACTGAGTTTTTCTGCAGTTATGAGGGCTTCATCCCACCTTTTTGCAGTCAGCTGGGCACTCAACGTTGTCATGCCTTCGTTCCAGCGAGGATTGGCATCGAGGTTCGAGCACTCATCGGCAAATGCGGGCGATGTCAGCATAAAACAGCACAGCCCCCCAACGATAAACAGGAATCTTGTTATTCTTCGATCCAAATTCACAGTTACCTCCTATAAGCCAGGAAACTCGCGATGATTTCGTTGAGAGGGACTGATAATATTTTTTTTATGTGCACCCATACCCTACAAATACACGTTTTAGGATAAAACAAGCCGATATGGGTTTACAATTATTTTTTGTATCAATAAACAGCAGAAACAATCTGAGGGCTGTCGAGTTCTATTTTTCTTGCTTCTTATTGTTTCGCCCCTTCAGGGCGATTTTGTTGGTCGAATCACGTTTTCCCGGGGTTCCGCTAACGCTCCACCACGGGCTGTGACATTTCGCCCCTTCAGGGCGATTATCAAACAATCATCGCGAGGTCTTGTCGCTCGACCCCCTTGACCACCCGCCGCGCAGGCGCAAATAACTTCAATTAGAACCATATCCACACTGATTCAAAAGAGCCATATTCTATGAATGAAACGCCTTCCAGGTGTGTCGATTCTATTAAGAATTGCAATTTTATTCCGCATTCCGCATTCCGCATTCCGCATTCCGCATTAAAAAGCAAACTCATTTGCTTTGGCAATCTTTTGTGCACGCTCGAGTGCCGCCGGTTCGCCAAGGAGTTTGTAGTAAGTCATGGCAGCATGCGCCATCCATTGGGGCTCGACATAGACTCCAAGCGTCAGCAGAATGCGCTGTGCCGTAGCTTCATCTTTACGCATGCGCGCAATCTTGGCCAGAATGAGCCCCAAAGAGATGCTGGCCGAAACATGATGATGCGACATAAAGCGGTCAAAATCCTGCAAAAGCTGATTAAATGCCTGCGTTTCCATATCATCGAGATCGGCATTGGGATTTTGCGCAAGGACTTCGGCATACTGCGCCCGCAGCATCATCGCAGCCGCCTGTCTGGCCGAGACATCATCGACGTGATCGACAAATGTTTCGCAGGCATTCTGTGCGTCGATGGCCGAATTCGAATAATTTCCCTGTGCGAAATGCAATTCACTGCGCAAAGCAAGTGCGCGCGTGGCAAAGGGAACGAGCTGGGTAAACGCTGCCGCCTGTGCGATGTAGAGCAAGCTTTCGAATGTCGGCTCGTAATGCCCCTTTTCGATTTCCCAGGAAGCCTGGGCCAAAGCCGCCGCCAACGAAATCTGCACATCGACATCCTCGCCGGTTTCGTTGCAGGCCGCGCCAAAATCGGCGCATTCCTTGTCGGGATCGAGTGTCGGTTTTCCGGTTTCGACGGCCCACTGGAACCGCGTCAGTGCGACGGCCAGTTTGATTGGGCGTGATTCACGCGAAATTTGAGACAATTTATCGAGAGCTTCCTGAAATTCGGCACGCGCCCACATGGCCTGTGCATGTTCGAGTTCGACCATGGCCACCTGTTCGGGACGCGATTTGCCTTCGCGCACGGCCTTTTTGACTTCAGATTCGACGCGTTCGAGGCGTGCACAGGCATCATCGGCATTGCCGCTGCGCAAATCGAGGCGGCTCAGCAAAAGCTGCTGCATCCACAATTCTTCGGGGTCATCTGTCCCCGCATTTTGCGCAGCTTCGAGCGCGTCGCATGCACGCTGGCCATCGCCAATCGTATCGTACAATTCACAGAGCTGCCGATTGCCCACGGCGCACAATTCCCTAAAATCTTCGCGAACGACGCCCGCCGCCTGAATGGCATTCATCGCGCGCGACAGATAATCAATCGCCTCGACATAATGGCACATTTTGAGCTCGATGGCACTCAAATGCATAAGGATTTCGAGTGTTTCTCGCCCCATTTGATGTTCAATCGCCAGGTTTAAAGCGGATTCGAGCTGTTCTGTGGCTGCCAGCCAGGTCCCGGCATCGATTCGAACCTGCGCATGAATGCGGTATGCCTGCACAGCGCGCGCAAAATCTTCAAGCCGCACCGATTCCCGAGCATATTTGTCTGCCGCCGCGCCGATTTCGTCTGCAGAAAGCTTAAGTCCTTGCATGGCGCGGATTTGCCAGACCATCGAGGTCAGATAAATCGTCTGGCCATCCTCGTCGGTTCGCAGCATATTTTCGTGTTCCTGCGCGCCTTTGAGGGCTTTTTCAAACTGATTGCCCTTTAAATCCTGCTGAACCTGTGTGACCAGTTCGCGCACATTGCCTGTCTGCGGCTGTGTTTTAGGGGAATTTGCTTTGGTTTGTTTAGAAAGTGAACGTTTTTTAGCCATGAGATTTTGAATTGGATGTATCGCCGCCTATGCCTTCGGCATACGGCGACGCGCCCTGGCCTTACGCCGCTAAAGCGCCGTTACGGCCGGGCTGTATTTGGTGGATGACGCGCGTCAGAGGGGGGAGCGGCGTATCGCCGTGCGATAGCCGCGCGGGGGGACACTTCCCCCCGCTAAAAAAACTATTCGTTATACACTATAACATATTCACTCAAGAAATCGTCATCAGCAATGCTCAGTTATAATGCTCCGTATCGGATTGAAATCAGAAGATAGTGAATAGTGAATCGTGAATAGTGAATAACAATTACCTACTCAACAGAAATCGTGTAGGCATTCGTCACCGAAGAATCGGCGCCGCGCACAAGCAAATAATAAGACCCCGGCGTCAATTCGAGAGTCTCTGTATCCATGGCGGTCACGCTCGCGGCCACTTCACTGCCATCGGTATCGTAAACGTAGAGATCGAGATCGCCTTGTGTATGCGTAAATGCCAATGAAATCTTAGCATCCTTGGCCAGCGTCAAAGAGAACCAATCCTCATCCGAAGGGCAAATTATCCCCGAAAAGCTCTTTTCAAGCGGTGTTGCCTTGAGGATATTGTCGTTGGGTTCGGCCGCATCATTCTGGCACGCCGATGCAATCTGAATATTTTGAGTTGCTTTATTGTTGCCAAGCGCCACATCCCCCGAAGCCGTCAGAGACACCGACAACGTCGCATTGCCCTGGAACTGCGCGGGAATGGTGTATTTTTCGCGCACATGATTGGTTGCCGAAGGTTCGAGATTACCGTTCAGTTTGCCGAGAATCGCATTGCGTGATGCGGTCGAAAGGGCAATTTCTGCCTCGTAATCAGCAGCATTTTTGCCGATATTTTTGACATCAAAATCGACCGTCAGCGCGCCGCCGGCAAAAAGATTCTGCGGGCTGCTGGTCAACGAAGACACTGCCAAATCACAGCTGCCGGCCTCCTCGCCAAGCCATTTAAGGCGATAGGTCATTGTCTTGGCATCCTTTGCATTCGTAAAGACGCGCAAATAGTATGTACCTTCGGTGATTGCCGTATAATCGAACGTCTGTGTTTTGAGGTTGGTCAGCATGCCCAGGAACGTCATATCCGAACCGCGATAGAGGGCGGCACGCAACCCCGTCTCCTCGGTTTCGAAACCAACCTGCAGGCGTTCATTTGCGGCGAGTGTGATGGCGTAATAATCATTATCAGTTGCAGGACAGATGGCAGCCTGCTGTCCCGAAATCGCAGCCTGCCTGAGATCGGAAGAAGCACTCGGGAAATTGTTGGGTTCGAAAGTGGCATCACAATGGCTCCAGGCCGGTGCAGTGCCGGTCTTGATATCGAGGCTGTAAGCCAGTTCAGAGGCATTGTAGATATTTTCGGGCATGAATACATAGAGATACAGCGTCTGATCGCCGACAATCAAATCGCGATGAATCGATTCGGTCGTGGCCCCGGTGCGGCTCGATATCATCTCATCACCAAAGGCATCGAACAGGACAATATCGAAATCGCCTTTTGTGGTACTCGAAACCGTGATATCGAGCGTCGAATTGTTTTTGACATCGAACGCATAATAATCGGCATTGGTCTGACAAACGGCCAGCTCATCCTTATGATAGGCACCATCGACGAGTTCGATTTTACGGGCAGTTTCGAAAGATTCGTTGGGATCGAGCGTATCCCAGCAGCTGCGCTCGAAATGCCATGCCGACGTTCGTGCAAGGTTATTCGTGGGCCGAATATCCGTGTTTGTCTCGTCATCGTCGGCTTTTGCAATGAGATGGTAATACCCGCCGGGTGTATCCGAAGGCAGTTTGAGAGATATCGTTTTGGTGACGCTCTCTTTCGGCCCAAGAGCGCTCACAGACTGCCGGGCAATGCGCCATGCAGTTTCGTCAATCTCGGAGGTTTCGGAGATGTAATACCCGATGAAGAAATCGGAAGATTTTTTATTACCCAGATTGGCAATATCGACCGAAACCGTCTGATTGTCGGAGGCATCGAGCATACCATTGGGAATGATGAGATTTGAAGCGGCAATATCAATTCCCTGGCCCACGCCATAGACGCTGGTTTTGAGGTGATAGCGGTTTGCATCCGAGTTCAAATCGCGCGCAGAAGAAACCTTGAAATAGAGGGGACTTTCATCGATATTGGTGACCTGATTTCCCGAAAGATAGAGCGTATCGCCGCCCATATAGGTCGAAACCAGTTCCGAACCCCGATAGAGATCCATTTTGAGCGCAGCTCGCGAAGAATCGTGCGAGAGCATGATTTCGTAATTCTCGCCATTTGTAATATCGAGTTGAAAGAAGTCGTTGGTTCCTTTGCAAAGCGTCAAATCGTCGTCGATATTGCTAATTTTGCTGGCCATGGCGATGGAACCATTGATTTCATAGGCATCGCTGGCGCATACGCAATCATCCCCGGTCATGGTGATGGATTTTGATAAAGCAGCGGTATTGTTCTCTTCGTTGATTTCATCGACGATAAGGGTCGCATCTGCAGTAAAGGTGAGCTTGTAATTCGGGCACCAGAAATCACAGACGAGCGGCTTATCGACATTAATCGTCTTGCATTCTCCGGCTTCGAGCCCTTCCACGAGGAGGTGTTCAAGCTCGATCTGGCTATTGTCACACAAATTTGTACGCATAGCAGAGAAGTAGGAAGGACCTGCACTCGTCGTCCCTTTGTTGCACAAAATCACCGAAACCCTGACATTGCTGCCATCCTTTAGCTTATCGGATGATTCCAGTTTAGGGATGCCCATGACCAGATCAATGTTGGACTCGCTTGCCACCGTGAGTTGGGATTCGCTCTTTTGAATGTTATTGTCCTCGTTGGCTTCGGGCACGATGCCGCTCGAATCGCAGAAGGCATAGACCCAGTATTTTCCAGTTTTTATCCCGGTATCCGTCTCCATGATGGCCGTCATCTGCCGCGAGCCGAGGGCAGGCAAATCATCGACATTGACAGAACCAACGGCGGGATCAGAATCGACATCGAGCGACATATCGCTCGAAAGATAAATGGTGCAAATAAAGGAACCCGTCGGCTGTGAGCCCTGATTATACAGGTCGACGGTGGCACTGAATGTTCCGCCGGGAGTAGAAGTCGATGGTGTAAAAGAAACGCCCTCTATCGCAATGTCGGCATCGATCGAGGCTTCGTTCGTCACCTGGACAGGTGCCAGACTGCGAACGGCATTGTTGGTTTCATCGCGTTCAATCACGACATCGGTCGTATCGAGCACCAGCCAGAAATAATACAATCCGGGTTCCGAGATGGCAGGTGTCACCGACAGCATGACATTTTTAACGGACTGCTCGACTCCGGACATGGCGCCCTCAATCGAGGATTCGTGAATCTTGACAGCACCAGTCATATCGGTTGCATTATCTTTGGCACCGAGCCAGATTTCATATTGGAATGTGTCGCCCGTCGTCGACCCCTGATTGAGAATTTCAAACTGGGCCGTTGCCGCCGTCAGGCGCGAAGTCGTCGCCGGAGAGATCTGCAGCCTGACTGGCGTCAAATCTGCCCCATCGGTAGCCTGGTTGCGAATTGTAATGCTCTGTCCGTAATAGGATGCATTATTCTCGTAATTGGATTCACCGATGCGGCCATCC
>JAGACY010000090.1 GCA_017613855.1 Pseudomonadota bacterium | reverse complement strand
GACCAGTACTAATCAGTCGTTCGGCTTACCCTCCTCCCCACCCCTTTGGAGTCAGGGAAGGAAACCAGATTATTTGATTTCCCCAAAATCTCTGCTTTCTTCAAACAATCTTGCCGGTGATAATAGCGAAGAGGCCACACCCGATCCCATCCCGAACTCGGAAGTTAAGCTCTTTAGCGTCGATGGTACTGCATGGGTGACTATGTGGGAGAGTAGAGAATTGCCGGCTTTTTTTGTTTTTGCGCGGCGTCTTCGTCGTCGCGTCGTCGTTCGCGTGCCAAGCACGCGTCACTTCTTGCTCCTAGCATCCATACGCGCAAAAACAAAAAAGGGCGGATGTGTGGTAAAATATGAAATTGCAATTCTTTAGGGAAATCAGCCAGTTCCTTTAGTTTTGCAGAGTAATTGCGCATTGCGCATTGCGCATTGCGCATTAATTGGTGAAGCAATTCTTTGGGAAACCAGGCTGTTTCCTTTAGTTTTGCAGAATAATTGCGCATTGCGCATTGCGAATTGCGCATTATTTGGTGAAGCAATTCTTTAGGGAAACCAGCCTGTTTTTTGAGCTTTGATTATTCAATTGCACATTGCACATTGCACATTGCTAATTCATAACAATTCCGCATTAATACATCAAATACGCTTTGCGCTGTTCACGCCAGGTTTTGGTTTCATCTTCGAATGAATCGACGATGTGCCAGGGATTTTCTTGATTCTCTATGCGCTTTCGAATGGTGTCATTGCCGAAAAGCAGGTCAATGACCAGACGATCGTTTACAAATTCATACGTTTCCGTGCGCCAGCCAAATTCTTCGTGCAATGCACGCATCACACATAAGATGGCAATACCCGTCAGTACAGGCTTAAACGTCGTTCGATCTGTGACATGCATTTCAAGACCATGACATGTCTTGAGCGCATGCTTTTGGAACATGGGTTTAAAATCGAGCGGTCTGAACAAAACTCCGGGTAGATTGAGCAGTTTTAAGGCTTCACATACGGCATTCGATTTGACCCACGGCGCTCCGAAGACTTCAAATGGACGGGTTGTGCCTCTCCCTTCAGAGAGATTCGTACCTTCGATGAGGCACATACCCGGATAAATGATGGCTGTTTCAATGTTGGGCATATTCGGCGATGGCATGGCCCAATAACAACCTGTCTGATCATAATACAAATGGCGATCATAGCCGCTCATTCTGCAAATGTGCAGTTTATCGATGTTTGGGGTCTTTTCGAGAGTACACCACATAGTGAGCAGTTCACCTGCGGTCATGCCGTGACGCGTCATCACGGATCGCATGCCTACGAATGAGTGAAAATCCGGTTGGATGAGATTGCCTTCGATTTGCACGCCATTGATGGGATTGGGGCGGTCGATAAAATAGACTTCCAGACCTTTTTTCAGGGCTGCCTGGGTGAGAAAAAGCGCCGTATAGGCAAATGTATAATAGCGCGCACCGACATCCTGTATGTCGATAATGACGGCATCCAAATCGCTCAATAGCGCATCATCCGGACTGAGTGAATCCAGTGAATGTCCGTACAGACTGACGATATCACGCTCTACAATGGCATCATAGCCGTGATCAACGCCTTCCATATCCTGCGCAGCACCCCAAAGCCCGTGTTCAGGTGCAAAAATCCTGACGGGATCGATGCCTTCTCTGCGAAGTGCAAAAATAATATGTTCTCCCGTTTGGGTTACACTTGCCGCATGGGCAAGGACGGCAACTCGGCCTTTTTTCAGTTTGGTAAGGAATGGCTCATTCGAAAGAAGTTGTTCAAGTCCGGTTTGCATGATACGTCGCCTGTGGATGGATTGGAATGAGGGAATCAGGGATACTCTGGCATTTTAGCCAGGCTCGGAGAGCATAACCCAAATGGCACAAAGGTACAAAAACGCACCCGTTGTTAAATACATCTGCCTGGCTCGACGCAGTAATGACCTTTAGCGCATTCAACTTCGCCGCATGCACATTTATCCTGAAGGCACATCAGCCCATGCTCTAGTGTATTTTGATATAAAAATGGACCATACAGATATTTGCCATTGCTGCAAGTACCATTGTCGTTAATGGTTGTATCGATGCCGGGACACATGGTTTCGTTGTGTGGACCTGAATAATGGCAGTATTCATTAAACATGCAGAATCCGTCGAAATAGCATTGGGTTTTGCCGCAGGGACAACCTTCTTTTTGTTCGCAGATCGTATAATACTTGGCATAGACTTGTTCTTCTTTAGAATAATAATCCATGCTGGTTTTGTATGGGATGTTGTTTTTAATCCATGTAAAATCCACACATTGTTGATCAATACATGATTGCTGATAGCTGCATGAACTCTCGCCGCAAGTGCAGCCATTATTCTCAGTACAAATCCAGCCGATTTCATTGGGCAGATAGCGTATGATTTCGAGATCGGGATAGTTGTCGGTTGCTTTTATGATACCGACGATACAGGCAAAACCCGATGATCCTTTGGGGTAGGGAACACCACGGCAGCTATCATTGAGCCGGCGTGTACGGTAATACTTTTCGAAGGCATACTGCCTGACAAAATCCACCCCGCTGTGGTTCACTACTGGACTTTCTTCACCAATATCGTATGGATTGTAATATTGATAAGGCAGCGCTTTGTTATCACGATATCCAAATTTCCATGCAGAATCGTTGGGAACAAAGGCGTAATCGCCATTCCTGAGATTATGTTCGACTTCGTTGAATTGTTCAATCGGAACTGGAACATATTCTATGGTATGATCGAAAAATGCCAGCAATGTCGGCGTCTTCAAACATGTATTCTGGTGACAGAATTCCCCTTGTTTACACTGTTTTTCACCGCAGCTGCAGCCTTCGGATTGGTTGCACTGCGGGAAACCCCAATTCGAAATATATTCGTCTGGTTTGGATATTTTTTGTGGTGTTGAATAAAAAAGGCATTGTCCCTTATTGCATTTGGTAGCTGCCGGACAATGGTTATCGCCGCAAACATGTGGCGCGTCTTCGTATTCTTCTTCATCAGCAAACAAGCCTTCGTAGGGATAACATGAATCGCCTTTGGTTTTAGGTATTCCGACGCAGTCACAGCCATCTTCCTGTGAACATATCATCCTGCCGTTTTCGCATCGCCATCCCTCTGCCGCCAGTGCGCGCTTGCGCCCGCAGTAGCATTCGCCGTCGATGCACGATTCGCCCTTGAGACATTGCGTATCACCGCATGCACAGCCGCCCGAAAGACCGCATTGCCATTCGTATTGGTCATAATGTGGGTCATCATCCCCGACATAGGGATTATGGTGTTTTGTTCGCGGAACATCGGGATCGACGATCATCCGGCAAACATAGCCGTTCCCGATGTGTGCCTTTTCTCCGCAAAAGGCTTGCTGATAGAGTTGGTCCGGTGAACATTTTTCCGGATCGGTGCATTTCCATTTACCTTGCTTGCATTCATATTCTGAGCCGGGAGAAGGTACGCCGGCACACGTGCATGTCCCGTCATGACATTCCGATGCTTTGGGACATAATGCGTCGCCGCATGGACAGCCGTCATCTTTGGGGCACATTTTCTCATAATCGGGACGGTATTCATCTTCTTTGGGAGGCGTTTGTTTCGCATAGACTCCGCAGACTGCCGGCCTCGGCTCATGCTCATTGGGGGAATCGGCATTCAGGATTCTACATTTGCCTTTATCTGTACATATTTCATCTTTGGTACATTCGCCTTTCCCGCAGCAGCATTGGCCGAGCCTACAGATATAATTACTATATTCGTCGAGTTCGTATTGATTGGGAATTTCAAAATGAAGATATTTAAAATCCTCAAAATCTATAAAAAAGTGTTTATCCAGTTCCTCTTTGTATTGCGGAAACCGTTCGACAATTTTGGACACATAATCATCTTTCGAAGTCATGCTGGCCTGACCTGTGGGTGCAAACGATTCACCAAATGTATACCAGGTGCCGTATTTTGTTTTGCAGCCGTCGATGCTGGCACATACCCAGGTATCATCTTTCGGATCGCCTGTGACATTCCCATTGTTGCTCGATATCCTTTCCTTTTTAAAGTCTGCGCCGGGCTTTTCATAGCATATCTGATTTCTGCAAATACCATCGCAGACGACGCCATCGCAGTATTTCGGTCTGATAACGTCGTCGTGGTGGTATTTGATATCCATACTGCTGTCAAAAATAGGCTCAATATATTGATTTGAATAGGGCAACGACTTTACAGGTGGATTCTCATAATACCTTGCATTTGGTTCTAATGGGGGGAGCTTTGTGATATCTATAGGTTTCGCTGCATCGTTTTCGTCATCTTTCGTCGGTGGTTCTCCAAGTAAAGTCCCTTGTTTAGAAGTTCCCCCATCTTTGGTACATCCTTCTTCGCGATAACACCGAAACATACCATCGACGCATTCCCAGGTAGCCGCGTCCTGCGGTGTCATTCTGACATCGCCGCATGCACATTGCCCCTCGACGCAGATTTGATGCGCGCCGCATGAAATAGGAGCGCATTTCTGCTCATTATTGGGCTCGACGTGTGGTTGCTCTGGCACAGAATCAGAGACTGATTCGTTCGTGAGAGGTTCGGCTGTTGCAGAATGAGCTGGTTCGGAAGTGGCTTTATCGGCCGCAGGCTGATTCTGGCAGCCCATGAAAAGTATAATCGTTGTGAGCAGAATGGAATTTCGCATAAATACTCTTGTGGTGAAAAAATGCCGCTTTTGGGCGGTTTTTATCGCATTAATGGAGATTGGAGAACGCATGTCAAGTTTTGTTTTGTACATGATCGCTATATGCGTAACTGTTCTGTCCACGGAGATTGTTTTTTACAAACGGATATGTTCATAATACACCTTCAATGCGCAATTGGCAATGCGCAATGCGCAATTATTCAGGTATTATTCTCAATGCGATTTCTAAAGAATAATGTTTCTTTAGCTTCAAAGTCTATTTTTAAGCATTGTCATTCAATTGCGCATTGCGAATTGCGAATTCAATCTAATGCGAAGGCCGTTAGGTCTGAGCAAATCCGTTTGTGAAAAAAATTCCTTTGGGCTGAGCAGTCACAGAAAATGAGATAAGGTCTTGTGAATAGCTTGATTTTTAT